>JAAUUE010000416.1 GCA_012031635.1 Coleofasciculaceae cyanobacterium SM2_1_6
CCCCAGCCCCTTCTCCCTAGGGAGAAGGGGAGTAAGAGGAAAGTCCCTCTCCCTAGGGAGAGGGATTTAGGGTGAGGGTCATGATTCACGCAAGAGGTCTATTGAAATTATCTACCTGTAGCAATTAGATCAAGATAAATCTAGACTTTCTTTAACCAGCTAAACATGGCTCGGAGGTCTTTGCCTACTTCTTCGATCGGGTGTTCGGCTTCTTGACGACGCATGGCAGTGAAACCGGGTTTACCAGCTTGGTTTTCGAGGACAAATTCCCGTGCAAACTGCCCAGACTGAATTTCCTTGAGGATTTTTCTCATTTCCGCCCGAGTCGCATCGGTGACAATCCGGGGCCCACGGGTATAGTCACCATACTCCGCCGTGTTGGAAATACTATCCCGCATTTTTGCCAAACCACCTTCCACTACCAGATCCACAATTAGTTTCACTTCGTGGAGACACTCAAAATAGGCAATTTCTGGTTGATATCCGGCATTTACCAAGGTTTCAAACCCAGACTTGATCAACTCGCTCAAACCACCACAAAGAACCACCTGTTCGCCAAATAGATCGGTTTCGGTTTCTTCCCGGAAGCTAGTTTCCAAAACCCCCGCCCGGGTGCCACCAATCCCTTTAGCATAGGCTAAGGCTCGATCGCGTGCCTCTCCAGAAGCATCTTGATATACTGCAAATAGAGCCGGAACTCCTTCACCTTGGGCGTAGGTACGCCGGACTAAATGCCCGGGCCCCTTAGGAGCAACCATGATCACATCCACATCTTCGGGGGGAACTACCTGCCCAAAGTGGATATTAAAACCGTGGGCAAAGGCCATAACTTTTCCAGCCTTGAGGTTGGGTTTGATTTCTTCGAGATAAACAGATTTTTGGGCTTCATCGGGCAACAGGATCATAATTAGATCCGCAGCAGCCGAGGCTTCAGCAACGGAGAGAACTTTCAAGCCTTCACTAGTAGCCTTTGCTGCCGATTTACTGCCGGCATACAAACCCACCACTACATTCACGCCGCTATCCCGAAGATTGAGGGCATGGGCATGACCTTGGGAGCCATAACCGATGATTGCTACGGTTTTTTCTTTGAATAGATCTAAATTTGCATCACCGTCATAGTACATGCGTGCCATAAGTTCCAACTCCTAAATAAATTTAACGTAAAAAGCCTAATAATAATTCATACAGAAAGCTGATCATACCAGAATCAGGGAAGGGTCTTCAATGTTGTCCTTAGAGGATGTCTAAAAAATTAAGGGTCAAAAAGAAAAAATCTTTATTACTCCAAGCAAAACCCGTTGGTTGCCCCAATCTATTTACCTGTAAGGTGTTTGCTCTGTGCTGTGATTTATCGATTGGTTACGAAATTTGTATGATGATATCGCAGTCCCAAATGATTTCACCCGTCAGCGGCGGGTGGAATAACCTATCAGAAGCAATCTAATTTAGAAAATGATTTAGGATCGCTATAGATAGGATGATATGCGTTAAAAACAAAAATTTAAAATTATGGCAACTTGGTTGTGTGTGAGCAATTGTGGGGCGTGCTGTCATTTGCAGCCGGACGATCGACCAGATTTAGATAGCTACCTGACTCCAGAGGAATTGAGCCTCTACCATAGTTTAGTCGGAGCCGATGGTTGGTGTATTAACTATAACCAATTGACTAGAGAATGTGGTATCTATGAAGAGCGTCCTAGTTTTTGCCGAGTGGGAACAGCCACCTTTGGGAAAATGTTTGGCATTGCCCCAGAGGAGTTAAACGATTTTGCCATTGATTGTTGCCAACAATGTATTGGCGATATTTACGGCGAGACTAGCCCCGAAATGAGTCAGTACCAGCAGGCGATCGCAGACTAGGGATTAGATAATTTCCAGATATTTTCTAGATAATTTCATGATTTAGTAGCTATGGAGTTTCCCGATTTAGAATCAGCCCTCAAGCATTTTTTTGGTTACGATCGCTTCCGCCCAGACCAGAAGCAAATTATCCAAGAAACCCTTGATGATGCCGATGTGTTGGTGATCATGCCCACTGGGGGCGGCAAATCCCTATGCTTTCAGTTGCCTGCCCTGTTGCGTCCGGGGCTGACGATCGTGGTGTCTCCTTTAATTGCCCTGATGCAAGACCAAGTTCAAGCCCTGCAAGATAACGGCATTGGGGCAACTTTTTTGAATAGTACCGTGGGTCTTGTGGAATCTAGAAACCGAGAACAGGCGATCATGGCGGGGCAGATCAAGCTCCTCTACGTGGCTCCCGAAAGATTGCTCACCGAAAGATTTTTAGAGTTTCTTCAAGAAATTAAATCTCAGGTAGGGATTGGAGCGATCGCCATTGATGAAGCCCATTGTGTTTCCCAGTGGGGGCATGATTTTCGTCCAGAGTACCGTCAGTTAAGCTTTCTGCGTAGTTATCATCCCGATATCCCCATAATTGCCCTCACCGCCACCGCCACCGCCAGAGTCCGGGAAGATATTATCCAACAGTTAAAACTAGAGCAGCCAAAAGTTCATCTTAGCGGCTTCAATCGAGAGAATTTGTATTACGAAGTCCAACCCAAGGAGAAATCTCCCTACAATCAATTACTACGGATAGTTAATCAACAGGAAGGTTCAGGAATTATTTATTGTTTGAGCCGGAAACGAGTAGATGAAATTGCGGAAAAATTAAATCAAGACGGCTTTGAAGCCCTGCCTTACCATGCGGGGATGAGTGATGTCGATCGAGCCAATAATCAAACCAGATTTATTCGGGATGATGTGCAGATAATTGTAGCAACAGTGGCTTTTGGCATGGGGATTAATAAGCCGGATGTGCGGTTTGTAATTCATTACGATCTGCCCCACAGTATCGAGAATTACTATCAAGAATCTGGTCGAGCTGGCAGAGATGGCGAGCCTGCTTACTGTACTTTATTTTTTGGAATTGGTGATATTAAAACTATTGAATTCTTGATTGAGCAAAAACCCGATGAAGCAGAGCAGAGAATTGCTAGACAACAGCTTAAACAGGTAATTAACTATGCAGAAGGAAATGAATGTCGACGGATTATTCAACTAAATTATTTTGGCGAAAAATTTTCCGGTAATTGTGGCACTTGTGATAATTGTTGTTATCCAAAACCTCTAGAAGATTGGACGATCGAGGCGCAGAAATTTTTATCCTGTGTGGCTCGTTGTGGAGAGAAATTTGGGGCAGGGCATATTATTGATGTGCTGCGGGGTTCCCAAGGTGAGAAGATTAAAAAACATGGACACGATCGCTTATCTACCTACGGTATTGGCAAAGATCGTACGACACAAGAATGGCGAGATTTGGGTCGATCGCTCCTCCATCAAGGCTTACTGGATATCACTACCGACGGCTATGCAATTCTCAAGTTAAATCCCCTCAGTTGGGAAGTAATGCGAAAACAAAGAACTGTGCAAATTGCGGTTAATCCATCCAAAGTTACGCAGAAAACTAGTAGTAAAACTGATTCCAAAAATATTCAAGAAGTTAGTTCTGTTAATAGTGTAGATGCGGAAATGCTCTTCCAAAAACTTAGAAAACTACGGAAGAAATTAGCCGATGCCCAAGCAGTGCTCCCTA
>JAAUUE010000039.1 GCA_012031635.1 Coleofasciculaceae cyanobacterium SM2_1_6
AGCTTTTCGATCGGCTACAATGCACAAATATTGATCATTTGGCTCCATTAAAATATTGCCACTGCCCAGATGGATTTTATAAGTACGGAGGCTACCTTTTACCACCAAAAACTTCTCAGTGATTTCGCATTGTTTGGCAATTTTTAGGCGGGGAATAAGTTTTTCTAATACTTGTTTACGGGTTTTAGCCACTTCCGTCAGATCGCCAAAAGAGTAACTTTCCCAATAATGGCGATAGGCTTGTAAGCCACCATCACGCCAATTTGGGTCATTACCTACGCTTGCTACACCTACAAACAAATCTACATCACGCATAGCTTCCGAAAAAAGCAACGGTGGGACATCTATCATATCGAGTTGAGTATCATTTCTATAAAAACGCACTTGGTCGGTAGAAACGTAGTTATAAATGCCTGTCGCATTCCATTCGCCGTCAGCATATACTTCCTGTACCCAAAACTCAGCTTTGTAGTTATCAGGGAGTTGGATTGTCGCAGTTTCAGTCTCATAGCCTTTATCATAGGCTCCCAACAAGCTATATTTCCAACCTCTGATTTTTGCCAAAGAGTTGAATTGGTGCTGTTTTAAGATATGCGCTGCCATGCGATTGCTATAATTGCGGGTATTGATTTCGGCATCAGTGAGCAAATAAATTTCACGGTAGGCTTGTTTGAGCGGTTGTTGTATTTCATGTTTTGCCAAAAATTCCCGCCAAGTCATCACTTCTTGTGTTTGAGAAAAAACGGGATGCCAAAGTTTTACTTTGCTAACTTTGCTCGTATCCATAGGCTGTTCTTGGAGATTTACCCATTGATTATTTAGGTAAAAAACCTCTACACTTTTTTGATCAATTTCAAAGATCCAAATTAATTTTTTAGTCAAGAATGACATCAAACCATGGGAAAAATAATAAGTATCAAAGGCTTCCCATGTCCAAGTGCGATCGTGTGTAAAAGAGCGATCTAACCTATCTCTTTGCACCGTAAGCGTTTTTTGGATTTCGGCATGATCATTTTTGAGTTCTTTCAGAGAATCTTTATAATTTTCATTCACTACCGAAGGCACTGATTTCATGGGTGTTCGATCGGGTTTAAACCATGCTAATTTCGTTTTCCCAATGCTTTCGATGGTGATTATGGCTTTATATCCCTCAAAATCTTCTTCTAATTTGCCATTTTCTAAACCAAAACTTGGAGTAGCCATATCCTCAATTTCAGCAGGGGTAACACCCAAAGTTTCAGCAGAAGTACGAATATAATTTTCTATCAAAGTTTGAGTATTTGCCTGTCTGATTCGCAATTTTAGGCGGGATAAATAACTCACTCCTTCCAAACCTAACCGTGAAAGTACATAAATACAAGCATTACCTATACCCGCAGCGAGGGGCCCATGACCGGGTATTTTTTGGTAACATTTTTCAGCAAATTCTGCTAAAAGTTGCCTCAAGTCTTTATCGCTGTATGGCTCAACACTCCAAACTAAGCCTTTAATAAAAATAAGGTTGCTTTCTTTTAAGTATCTGTGGGTGGTATAGCTATAGTCACGAGTTTGCCCTGTATTGAAGTCGGTATAGGTGTTGGTGTGGCGTTCAATGACTGCATTTACTTCTTTAATATCCACAAGCCATTGGGCGACTGTCTGGATAAAGTGTTGTTTGCCAATGACTTGCACTATTTTCGCTACTTCTTGATGAAATTTGCCCGGAGGTTTGCTCTGGTTAGATTTTTTCAAAAGAGCCAACAATTGGTAGTAGGCAAGTTTTTTATCATTATCAAAAGTAGTGATTTGGGCATTGATTTGCTTGCCTATCTGGTCTTCATCATCAAGCAAAATGGGTTTAATTTCTCCAACACTTTTGCCCTGTACTTGGGCGAGAATTTCTTTGATTGTTAAAGAAAATTTTTCTTTAACATTACCTTCAATTATAAGGAGGTTTTGGAGTTGTGCTTGTTGTTCGGAAGTAAGCCCGCTTGTTTTTGCAATTTTTTCTACTTGTTTGATAACACAACCTAACGGAAACCAATATTCTAAAACTCTAACATTATTAGGGTACTTGGTGATAGCCAAATCTATCATATCCATCAATTCTTCAAAAGTATCACCAATGCTACCACGTAAAAGAGCAGTTATCAATTTTTCCGCAACGTTATGATTAGCAATGGTACTATGTACTTCTTCTGGCTTTTGAGATCCTATCTTCGATTGTTGAACAATATACATAGCATATAAGAATAGCTGTTTTTTGAATACATTGTCCTTTTTTTTGATCGATCGATAAGATGCAAATTGGTTGATCTTTATTGAATAAGTATAATCACCATGTTCTTTGACTGCTTCAGCAACAAGACATTCAAAAAAATCTTTGACTTCAGGAGGGAAGTTTTGGGGATTGATTACCATACAATTAGGGTTTTAAGTTTCTTTTTTTGTACCTATAAAATGCCCTGACAATATAATCTTGCGATATATGATTTTTTGTTAACCACCTACCAAAGGCGTTAATTTCACAAAACTTAACTGTGTCAGAGAAGTAAGTAAAACTTCTTCTTTGAGTGTTTCTGCTTGGTGATTATCCACAAGAACAAAAAAGCCGTTTTTTTGGAAAGCATCTAGGGCAATATAAACTTGTTTCTCGGCATCGATCGCTTTTCTGTCTTTCATTTTGTAGCCATTCAAGGATTTTTCGGCATGGGTAGGTACTATCAATCCATTGAAATATTCGGGTAGCTTGGTGTTATAGTCTGCAACTTCCTTGATAACTCTTTGGGTGATAATTTGCTCGATAGTTACTAATTCTTTTTCAAAATTGAGGGAGATTTTATGCAAAACCTTACCTGTAAAAGTTTCATCTGTAATCGTGAGGGTCATCATAAGGTTGGACTATTGGGTAAGTTTATACAACACTTTTCTAGTTTATGGATGACGGGTAAGGAGCTTAAGCCCCTCGTTCTACAAGAAAGGTGTATCCCTAATATAGCTAAAAAAAACTGTATCAGAATGTGATCAAGTGCCACAATAGACGATGAGGTCAATTTCTACATCTCCTAGCCCGGCTAAACCCATAACGCCGACGGTGGTGCGGCTGGGGAGACGATCGCTGGCAAAGTAGCTGGCATAGATTTTATTAACAATTTCAAAAAAGCGAAAATCCGTTACAAAAATTCGCACCATCACCACATTTTGGAACCCAGTCCCAGCGTGTTCGAGGACTAATTTCAGGTTCTCCATGACTCGAAGGGTTTGCTCTTCGATCGACCCCACCACTACTTTGCCTGTAGCCGGATCCTCAGATAGCTGTCCAGTTACAAACAAAAAATCCCCCGCCCTGACTGCATGGGAATAGGGAGCCACAGGAGGTAAGATATCTTCGGGTAAGGTAATGTATTCCAACATAAATTCTTGATTAGCCCTAAATTAGACTTAAATTAAACTTGCTTAAATTTACTAAATTTTATTGAACTTCTCTCGGCAACAAATTAGCTAATAAAATTTTGTCTACAACTTTGGAATATTCTCCCAAACAAAAGACAGGTTATCTCTAGAATATCGATCGACCAATTAACTGAGGGCTGACGCAGAGACTCTGTTAGTAGGGTAGGCTGCCCATCTTACATCTATTAATTAATCTACCGATTCTTAAGAACAACCTGTCCTTGGGAGAAGTTATTTTGTATTTATCTTGTATCTAACTATTTCAATATTTGATACTTGATATTTGCATCTAAATTTAGGTTACTTAGACCACTTTTGAGCCATGAGTTCAGCGAGATCCACAACCCGTTGGGAGTAGCCCCACTCGTTGTCATACCAAGCAACTACCTTCACCATATCCCCGCCCATGACCATAGTGAGGCTGGCATCTACGATCGAAGAGGCATCATTAGCTCGATAATCAGAAGACACTAGTTCCAGTTCGTTATACTCCAGAACACCCTTGAGGTAGGTATTTGCAGCGTCCTTTAGGGCAAGATTCACTTCTTCGGCGATCGTGCTTTTTTGGACTTGGACTACCAGATCAACCACCGATACATTGGGGGTAGGCACCCGGAGGGCAATGCCATTGAGTTTGCCACTCAGTTCGGGTAATACCAGACCAACCGCCTTGGCGGCTCCGGTGGTGGTAGGAACGATATTCATTGCGGCGGCTCTGGCTCTGCGGAGATCCCGATGGGAAGCATCCAGAAGTCTTTGATCCCCAGTATAGCTATGGGTAGTGGTCATCGTGCCTTTGATAATCCCAAACTGCTCATGGAGGACTTTAGCTACCGGAGCTAGACAGTTGGTAGTACAACTAGCATTACTAACAATATGATTTACCTCATCATTGTAGTCTTGATGGTTGACACCATAAACAAAAGTACCGACATCGCTACCCTTGGCTGGAGCTGTAATCAAGACTTTTTTAGCTCCAGCAGTAATATGTTTAGATGCTAATTCTTTACTAATAAATACCCCTGTAGATTCAATAACTAAATCAACATCCCAACTTCCCCAAGGTAGCTTTAGAGGATCACGATCGGAAACACACTTGATGACGTTGCCATTGACGGTAATAGTATTATCATCGGCACTAACTTCCCCCGCAAATTTGCTAGCATAGTGTCGTAGATCAGCAGGTGGGCATTGGTTTTGGGGTCGGAAGTATCGTTAATTCCCACCACTTCTATGAGACTGTCCTTCCGTCCTGCCCAGCACCGTAGAAAGTTGCGTCCGATGCGTCCAAAACCATTAATTGCTACTCTAATCACTGTTTTTTACCCTCTGTAACTTGCCTTCATTATATTTTTTATATTGTCTCAGAGCATCAAGGCTCCTAATCCTGCCCTAGATTTTACCACCAAGGGGATCGCTAGAGTGTAGGAATCTATTCCCTATTACTAGTCGATCGACCCAGATTTTGTTGAGCATCTTTGGCAGAAATTCCTCGACCTTGGGAGCCAAAATACCACAGCGCCGCCACCGCTTCCGCACGAGTAACAGAGCGCTGGGGTTGAAACAGAGTCGTAAAGCCAAACACACGGCGGATATTTGCCAAGTTGCCATTCTGAAAA
Organism: Coleofasciculaceae cyanobacterium SM2_1_6; assembly: GCA_012031635.1. Classification (GTDB taxonomy): domain Bacteria; phylum Cyanobacteriota; class Cyanobacteriia; order Cyanobacteriales; family JAAUUE01; genus JAAUUE01. The sequence continues at coordinate 5,052 of JAAUUE010000039.1, forward strand.
TCTGCCACCACCGCTCTTAGGGCAAGGGGATCGATCCTCGCAGCATCCTGAAAACCCCAAGTTTGTTGGACGGCTTCCGTGGAAGTTGTGGGTAAAGATTGGCGAGTATCAAGGGGAACTTTCCAAAGAATTAGTTGCTCTCTGGTGACGATCGCCTCTGGGTTAAAAGTTGCTGCCGGGTCTCCACTCAACCGTGAAGGAATCACCCCCGCCTCTGCCAAACCTTGAATTGCCCCAAAATCTGCATCTGTAGCCGCAATATCACTAAAAGCTAGCTGGTCTGGACTCGTTGCCAAGCGCACCTGTTGCCCAGATTCATTGCTGTAAATCCGGTTATTGGCAGCTACCAACCACCGGGCGTATTCTCGCCTGGTAATGGGTTTATTTGGCTCTAAGCGTTGGAGATCAATTTTTGTCCCCCTTGCATCACTGGCAATCACCCCCAAGGCGACTACTTCCACCACTGCCGGCCGGAGTTGCTCAGGAATAGCTTGAGCGCCGCTATTGGAGTTATTAGGGTTAGTCGAGTTATTACTAGAGTTGTTATTGCTGCCATTAACCTGATTTCCTCCGGGAGAATTTAGCCCAGAAGGATTAGTTGCTAAATTATTAGAGTTATTAGAGTTATTAGAATTATTGGAATTATTGGGGTTGTCAGAATTATTAAAGTTATTAGAATTATTCGGATTAGTTTGATTAGTCCGATCGCCTTCTACGTTGAGAGATGGTGTAATAAAAGGATTTTCTTGACCACGGTAGTATTCCAAGGAAAATGCAGTGCCGCTAGCCATTTGTGGCTGTAGTTTGAGGCGTAGACTCAGCCCATTTTTCTTGGCAATTAGGATATTATCAAGATCATTATCGGCAATACCAGAAGTATTTGCAGAATTATTTGTCTGGTTATTTGAGGAATTATTGGAGGAATTATTTGAGGAATTATTTATAGAGTTAGGTAATGGTTGGATCTGCCAGTCCTTCGATCGCAACTCTCGCTCATAAAAACTCTGGATCAAATTACTCGGATCCCCAGAAACCCAACGGGTGAGGATAATTTGATTATTTTGATTATTCTGAGTGTCGGAATTGTTGCCATTACCAGCTTGATTCCTAGTTTGATTATCAATTTGACTTGAGCTAGGCGACTCTGGGGATGGCTGAGATCGTAACCGTGCTTGAGGATAGACGGGGATCTCTGGGGGAAAATTTGGAGGTAGCTCGATCGTGGGAGTAGGGCGAGGGGAGTTGACTCCACCAGTGAGGCTGGGATCTGCGGCAAAAGTCCGCTCCAAATCCTGAGCATTGGGAGTGTTGGCACATCCAGCTAAAATGATTAGGAATGGAGCTAGTAACAATCGTTGGGAAATGGGTAGTTGAAACACAGGGATATTTCTAAAAGAATCAGGACTACGAGGTATTAATCGGGATTAATCACAGCAGCCTAGGGGATTCTGGGGGCAACCAGCGATCGCAGGCGTAGCCCGTCCTACACCACCTAACGGTCGATACCCCGACAACGTATGATTACAGTATAGCTTCTTAGGTTCTAAAGGGCTGGGCTTAAGGCTCATTATTTTTTGGTAAAACTTAAACAATGACAGAAATTAAACCGGAAATTCAAGAAGTAATTGGCGTTGATTTGGGGGGAACGGCGATTAAATTAGGGCGGTTCTTGGCGGATGGCACTTCTCTGGATACGCTTACCCTAGATACTCCCCAACCCAGTACTCCCGAAGCAGTGTTAGAGGCGATCGTCACCGGGATTAACACTCTGCTAGCAGGGCAGCCGGAACTTAAGCGATCGATCGGCGTGGGGATTCCCGGACCTGTGGATATTTCGGGGAAAATTGCCAGAGTGGCGATTAATCTGGCTGGCTGGCATGATGTCCCCTTGGGGCATTGGTTAGTTGCCAAAACTGGCTACCCGACGGTGTTGGGCAACGATGCTAACTGTGCAGGGTTGGGGGAAGCATGGCTGGGGGCAGCAAAATCTTTTCAGGATTCTTTATTATTAACCCTCGGTACGGGAGTCGGCGGGGCGATCGTCCTGGGTGGGAAACTCTTTGTCGGTCATCAAGGCTCGGCGGCGGAGTTGGGCTTAATTACCCTCTACCCCGAAGGATATCCCTGCAATAGCGGCAATCAGGGTTCCTTGGAGCAGTACCTGTCGATCGGTGCCATTCAGAGAGCCACGGGCTTAGAACCTATTATCCTCGGCGAACGAGCCGCCGCCGGAGATGCTCAGGCGTTAGAATTTTGGGCAGAGTACGGACGGTATTTGGGAATTGGCTTAACAACGTTGATCTATATTTTTACCCCGGAGGCGATCGTGATTGGCGGCGGTATTAGTGCGAGTGCAGAGTTTTTCCTCCCCTCTGCGGAGGCAGAAATTGCCAAGCGAGTTTTGCCTAGTTCTCGTTCTGGATTGAAAATTATTCCTGCCGAATTAGGCAATCAAGCCGGGATGATCGGGGCAGTGAAATTAGCTTTATCTTTTTAATTTCTCTATAGACTCTGTGCGTAAATTCTCCTCTAATTTGAATTTCCCTAAACACCCTTAATGCTATTTTATTAACTTTAATTTTTAGGAATTAATCTTGAAAAACCCATCAAAAAATTCAGCCAATAAATCCCAAGCTCCGCTCCGGCGGTTAATTAATTATGGGAGTCGCTATCAAACTCAAATCTGGTTAGCGATCGCCGCTTCAATTCTCAATAAAATCTTTGATCTTGCCCCGCCTGCTTTGATTGGGGTAGCGGTAGATATTATTATTAAAAAACAAGATTCGATTATTGCCCAGATCGGCATTGTAGACCTGTGGCAACAATTTGTATTTATCTCTCTACTTTCTTTTATTATTTGGAGTTTAGAATCAGCCTTTGAATACGCCTACGCTTGTCTGTGGCGGAACCTATCTCAAACTATTGAACATAATTTACGCATTGATGCCTATAGTCATTTACAAGAATTGGAATTAGCCTACTTTGAAGAGCGCAGCACCGGGACTTTAATGTCTATTATTAATGATGATATTAACCAGCTAGAAAGATTTCTAGATGCGGGAGCTAATGAAGTTATTCAAGTTGTCACCACGGTGTTAATTATTGGCGGGGCATTTTTTATTCTGGCTCCAGAGGTGGCTTGGCTATCGATGCTGCCTATGCCTTTTATTCTGTGGGGATCGATCGCCTTCCAGAAATTCCTTGCGCCCCGCTATGCCGAAGTCCGGGAGAAAGCAAGTTTTATTAATAGCCGTCTTGCCAATAATCTAGGCGGAATTACCACCATTAAAAGTTTCACTGCCGAGGCTTATGAATTGGAGCGAGTCCGGGTAGAAAGTGAAGCCTATCGCACTAGTAACCGTCAAGCAATTAAATATAGTGCAGCGTTTATTCCTTTAATTAGAATCTTAATTTTGATTGGGTTTACAGCAACTTTATTGTTAGGGGGAATGGCGGCGGTGGAAGGGCGGCTATCGGTGGGCAACTACAGCGTTATGGTGTTTTTAATTCAGCGTTTGTTATGGCCCTTAACTCGCCTAGGAGAAACTTTAGATCAGTATCAACGAGCCATGGCTTCGACGAATCGAGTGATGAATCTTTTGGATACCCCAAGAACAATTCATTCGGGAAATCAAGCCCTTTCTCTAAGCACCATGCGGGGCGAAATTTTGATCAGAAATATTGGTTTTAGCTACCAAGCCCGCCTGCCAGTCATGACTAATTTATCTTTGGATATTCCCGCCGGGAAAACTACAGCGATCGTCGGCTCTACGGGTTCAGGAAAAAGTACCTTAGTGAAATTAATTCTCCGGCTTTATGAAATTGGGGAAGGCAGTATTACCCTTGATGGAGTCGATATTCGGCAAATTAAACTCCGGGATCTACGGCAAAGTATTGGCTTAGTCAGTCAAGATGTATTTCTGTTTCATGGCACGGTGGCGGATAATATTGCCTACGGCACCTTTGAGGCGACTCCCCCAGAAATTATTGCGGCGGCTCAAGTGGCGGAAGCCCATGAATTTATCAAGGAATTGCCCTACGGTTACGATACGATCGTCGGTGAGCGGGGACAGAAATTATCTGGGGGACAAAGACAACGAATTGCGATCGCCAGAGCTATCCTCAAAAATCCCCCCATCCTGATCCTTGATGAAGCCACGTCGGCGGTGGATAATGAAACAGAAGCGGCGATCCAAAGATCCCTAGAGAAAATCACCAAAAACCGGACAACAATTGCGATCGCCCACCGCCTGTCAACGATCCGCAACGCTGACTGTATCTATGTCATGGAATACGGCCAAGTTGTAGAGCAGGGAACCCACGAGGAACTCCTCGCCCTCCAAGGCATTTATACAAATCTCTGGCGAGTCCAAGAGGGATTGAAGAGGGTCTAACTTAAATAATACAATTTCCAAGATCATGCAAACTTTACAAGATATCCAAGTAGCCCAGGGTGCAGAATTAGTAGAAATTAATGGAGTTTTTGTTCCTGCTAGTTTTGATAATAGTGTGGTCACTGAGCGGAGCCGAAGTGTGGTCACTGAGCGGAGCCGAAGTGCAGAAATTCTAGACAACTGGCAAACCCAAACCCTGCTGGTCGATCGCTCCCACTGGGGAAAAATTCTGGTCAAGGATAGCGATCGCCTGCCCTTTCTCCATAACCAGAGCAGTAATAATCTGCAAATCCTTAAACCCGGTCAAGGCTGCGACACTGTTTTTCTGACTTCCACAGCCCGCACCGTGGATCTCGTCAGTGCCTATGTGTTGGAGGATGCTGTCTTTCTCCTCACTTCTGCGAACCGTTGCCAGCAATTACTGACCAATTTAGATAAATATATTTTCTTTGCCGATCGAGTCCAGCTAGTCAACGCTACCCATGATTACGCCGTGTTTAGTCTTGTGGGCGAACAAAGTCCTCAAGTCCTCCAGCAGCTAGGAATAGATTTTGACTATACCCAACCTCAAGGAACCCATCAGGCTTTTACTCTCGGCGAGATTTCCCTCCGGGTGGCGATCGGCTCTGGTTTAGCAGTCCCCGGTTATACCTTAATTATTCCCGCCGCCCAAGCCCCCCGACTCTGGCAGGAATTATCCCAGCTAGCTACTCCCATCGGCACGAAACTCTGGGAAACCCTCCGCATTCTCCAAGGCAGACCCGCCGCCGATGCCGAACTCACCGAGGACTACAACCCCCTCGAAGCTGGACTCTGGCACACGATTTCTTTTAATAAGGGCTGTTACATTGGTCAGGAGACGATCGCCCGCCTTGATACCTACAAAGGTGTAAAACAAAATCTCTGGGGAATCCACCTCACCGCCCCCGCCCATCCCGGTGATCTCCTCTTCGTAGCCGGAGAAAAGGTCGGCAAATTAACCAGTTATACCCAAACAAACACAGGTTACTTTGGTCTAGCCTATGTTCGTACCAAGGCTGGCGGTGCTGGGTTACAAGTCCAAGTTGGTGATCCTGATGGCGAGATGACTGGAGAGATTACGGGGCTGATTACCGAAGTTCCCTTTCTGAGTTACGATCGATCTTCCCCCTAACATCTAGCCCACGTTCTGAAGGTTAAATTAGAAAACCTCACATTTTCTAAAGCCGTTGATCAGTAAAGGCTTCATGTTATATTGCGAAATAATCTTACTTGGCTACAGATGGGTTAGAAGCTGTTAAAGTTTAGATTTTACTTTGTCTTTTAGTTTATGATGCACAATATTATCTGCATCTATTAGCTTACGATGTATAATATTATCTGCAAAAAATATCCATAATTAAATTTATGAAACTATTCCAAAAAATTAGTGCCGGCATATTGATTAGTTTTGGTCTCTTGGTTACATTTCTGGCGATCAGAGAAATTGCCAATCCTCAAACCTCACAAAAGGATAAAGAAGATTTTTTTGAGGTTATGGTTTTTTATGGCTGGACTTCCGGAATTTCGGGAGCATTTTTGGTGCGGAATGTATTGCAAACAGAAAAAAAGGAGAAAGAATCCCTAGCAGCAAAGGAGAGAGAGCGTTTGCAATCTATCTTTTATTCACTCCTAAAAGAGCATAAAGGAGAGCTGCCTTTTTTATTATTTGCGATGGAAACTAAGCTTTCTCCGGATGAGGCTAGGCATTATCTCGACCAAAAAGTTAAGGAGTTTAGAGGTAACTCGGAAGTGGACAATCAGGGTGAGATTATTTATAGGTTTAATTTAAGTAAGAGTACGTGTAATGAATCTCCATAAGTTAACTTCCCCCTAAATCAAAAATTAATGGCTCCTCTAGTTTTTGCTTTGTCCTTGCCAGCATGGTTTCCATGTATTGATAGAGACGACGGCACTGGGGTAAATTTGGTTGATAGAGGAGTTGTTGATCTTGAGTCAATTGCGTAAAAATAGGTTCTGCTTGGAGGGCTAGATACTCTGGATGCCGTTGGGAAGTGGCAGCTAGCCAAATATTTTGGTTATTTAGTTGGGGGATCAAGCCCGCAGGTAACTCACCCCGGAGCAGGGCTTCTAGGCGATCGCTACAGGCTCTAGTATTAATGCCCCGCCGTTCTAATAATTGATTAATTTCTGACCGACTGTAGGTAGGGGCTGGGGTTTCTGCTGTCTCTAGGGGCAGAATCCGTAATAGTTCCATGACAAGGAAGTAATCGCCATATTGTTGGGCTTGACTACAAATTTGCGGATCCAAAGGCAAACTTGCCAATCCCGCCGCCGCCATCATTTCTGAGGGAATCCCAATATTCTCGATCGCCACCGCTTGGGGTAGTTTAATCTTCAACCATTCCTGCAACAAAGAACCGCTCACCGTTCCCCCGGCACAAATTACCTGATAGATACCGTGTTCGGAAACTCCCGTCGCACTGAGGAAGCTATTGAGTTGCTGGTTCATCTGTTGAAGAAAAGGAATCACCACCTTACTTTCGTACTGGGCTTGCTGGACTAACCACTGATCTGTACCAAGGGAAAGTCGATGCTCGGTTTTTGTTTGCAGGTGTAATTTCAGATTCTGAGCGGCAATGAGCAGGGTTTGTCCCCACGCTGAACTTTGCAGCCAAAAATGGAGGCGCTCCCGTCTGGCAGTATCTAATTCTCCCGGCTGGGGTAGCTCTAGGTCGTTGGTGAGTAGTAACTTATCTGTTTCGTAGATAGTTTGTAATAACTTGGTCTCCGAACTCAGGAGCAGTTGACAAATAATATCTTGGTCTAGGGCATTACCGGCGTAGGGAAAACTCCACAAACCAAAATCACTGTGGGTAAATTTATAGTTCTGGGTCGTATCCACGATCGCAAACTCAGTCACAGTAGCTCCAGAATTGATCACCAGAGTGTAACCCCGCCAAGGAAAGGGAGTAGGTTGAGGCCCTTGATGATTGCGAATTTGCCGAGTTGCTAGAAAAGGAGCGATCGCCTCTTCGACAAATATCACCTGCTCTGGCTGGGTTACTAACTGGGCAGCCAAGACTGCTTCTCGGACATTCCAGCGATAGGCATCACAACTCACCACCGGGCAATTTACCACTACCCCGGAGATCGATCCCAGAATATTTGCCATCACCTCCGCCTCGATACCCTTTGCCCCCAACTTCCGAGCTAGGGCAACTTCTGGATTCAGGGTACTAAAAACCGTTTGGGCAGCCTGTTGGAGATAGTGAATGGAAACTAGGGGTTGATTTTGAGCTAACCGGAGAATGGGTTGCCAGCTAGAACCCAACCAAGTGGGGATCCCCAAATCCAGATAGGGCTTGAAGTTCTGACAGAGGACTTGCCCCGGCTCTAGATTCTCTGGAACTCCCAAACCCACGGCGTACATAGCTGTAGTTTCCTGTTCGTTGGCGTAAGTCTCCCCTTTGGGAATCGCCGCATCGGGAATGCCATAGACTCCTGTGGGCAAGCGGTAATTAGTGATGATCGGCAGGGACTCATGGTGCTGTTGCCAGTGGAGGGGATATAGTTCGCCCGTGGTTTGGTTCAACAAGACGGCGGCGACTCCTGTAGTCCCAAAGTCAACACCCAAATACCAAGTATCAGAATTTAGGGCAGTGCTAGGAATGGGAGCAGCTTCGGGCAGAGTATAGTGGCTGGGGTCAACGGGTTGGGGTCGAGAGATTGGCTCGATCGAGGTGTCATTTTGTCCATCTGGAGGCGTAGTTCCCAAATTTTCCCCCAGAGTTTCCAAATTGCTACTCTGGATCAGGTAGCTTGCCCCGGCATTGTTGAAGTTACTTCCTAGCCCCGGCAAGTTTTCTCCCTCACCCAAGGCATCCTGAAGCTCAAAGTCGATGACTTCTTGAGAGGAGTATTCGCCAGATTCCGGTTCTTCAGGATTGGAACGATCGAGAATTTGGTTCCATACCATCTCCATTAATTCTGATTCATCTAAATTTAGGGGATAGTTAGTTTCAATATTGGCTTCAGTTTCTACTAATAGTTCTCGATCGTCAAAGAGCGAATTATTTAGGGTTGTTTCTGGGGATGGGGGTCGATCGCTAACCTCGCTAGCGACAGTATTACGATAATCTATTTCATCTCTGGTTTCATCTTCATCAATAGGAATTTCTGTTAGAGTATCCTCTTCTGATCGGAGGATTTTTTTGGGAGATAAACCCAAACCCAAGGAAGGAAATTCATCTACTTCCCCCAGAAACAACTCTTCCATGTCTTCATCTAGATCAGAATTATCAAAGGATTCTATAGACAATAAATCTATGAGTTCTGGGTCTTGAGGATCAAGCCGGGGGATTTCATTAGTATATTGACCAACTTCAGGATTAGCTCGCAGATTGTGATCTAAATCTTGATCGATCGCTTCATCTATTAATAAATGGGCAATTAAAGCAGATTCACTTTCCGGGACATTATCTAAGGGCATATTCGCCAACAAAGCCAACTCTTCGGCATCTAATCCCAGCATATCAATACTATTTTCATTATCTTGGTTATTTTGATTGTTTTGCTGCGATCGTTCTTGCTCTGTCCCCAATTCTTCTAAGGGCAAATCTAAGATTGATTCAGTCCTATCTACATCTCGATTTAAATATTGGTCTGAGTTTTGATTTGGATTATCTAAAACCATTTCCTTTAGCCCAGAAAATGACTCCAGAGATGATTCTTGATCTATTTCAGCTACTTCAACTACTTCATTTAGTTCAGGAAATATTTCTAGAGATGATTCTATTGTCTCGGCATTGATTCCATTATCTATTATAGCTACTTCACTTATTTCATCTGATTGAGCAACTAAATCTAAGGACAATTCTTGATCTACAAATAAATCATTTTCTCGTGGTATTTCTGAAGATGTATCTAAGATGAAAGACAAGTTTTCTTCCTCGGTAGTTAGGAGAGAATTGTGTTCATTTTCTATGGATAAATTTTCTGATGCAGATAGCTCTTGAAAATCTTCTAAAGATAGATCAGATATTTCTGGCGTATTTTCTGGTGACAAGGTTAACTCTTGAGCATTTGATTCTTGTAAATCTCCTACAAGTTCCTGAGGATCTAACTCTTGAGAATCTAATAATTCTGGGGGATTTTCTGTGGCTAATTCCTGAGCATCTAATCCCTGTAGATCTGTTCCTAATTCCTGAGCATCTAATGTTTCTAGAAAATCTTCTACAGGTAGTGCTGGGGAATCTTGAATCAGTGCCGATGCATCTTCTAGAGATAAATCTAGGAAAGATGGTTCTGGAGGATTTTCTGAGGATAAATCTTCAGATTCTGCCCTCAATAAATCTAGAGAATCCTCGGGCAGTTCGGGGGAGAGTTGTTGCCAATCTTCAGCGAGGAGTTCATCAGATATGGGTGTTTCTGACTCTGGGAGATAGGATTCTGAGATAGAAGAAATATCGGTATTTGGAATCTCAATATTTGCAATCTCAATAGTGGGAATATCCTCGGTAATACTAGGGGCAATACCAGTTTCAAAATCATCTAAATCTTGCTCTAGTTGCGCCAAAAGTTCCTGCTCTAGAGTGATCGCTCTTGCCTCTAAGTCTGGCGATTCCGAAGGGACAAGGAGACTTTCTTCGGGAGAAGCGACAATGTATCGATCGACCCCCGATTCTGGACCTAAATCCCAATCTAGCTCTAGATCAATTTCTTCTCCTTCCCCCTCAATTGCCAAATCACCAACAAGCAGATTATCTGCCCTTGGGGGTAGCAGGGCGGGATCAATGAGATCCGTGAGGTGATGAATTACTTCCACGGCGATCGAGGGCATCTCCACATCGATCGTCTCTTCTTCTGGCGGTGACTCGGTGGCAAACAACGCCATCTCCCAAGAAACCTCATCCCCATCCTCCAGGGCAGTGACAAGTTCAGGAGATTCCTCTGGCTCAGGATCAGGGATTGTATCCCCAAATAACAAAGACTCTAGATAGTCTTCTTCCTGCTCAGAAAGCTCTGTACTAAACAAGCTGGCATACAATTCTTCTCCAGCTTGGGGATCAGCTTGAGTTTCAACTAATTCCGGCGACTCTGATAATTCTGGCTGCGACTCTCCAGCTATGTCTGGGGATGTGGTCAGGCTGGCAAGAATCCCATCAATATCTTCGGGGGCGCTTTCCAAAAGATTGCTTTGATCTGCAATGTCAATAATAATCAGTGCATCTACCCCCGCCTCTGGGGGAATTGTGTCGATCAAATCCCAGTCTAATTCTGATTCAGTTTCAGCTTTAGGAACTAGATTAATTTCTGGGCTGGTTGGAGTGGGAGAAAAACGCAGAGCGGTGGGGGATTGGTTGAGAGATAGATCAATGAGAGAATTATCAACCTCTGGCGTTGATGGGGGTGAGGAAACCGTTTCGGGATTGGCTACTTGCCCTGCCAAAATCTGGGAAGCTGCCTGTTGTCTGGCTGCCAACTCTAGCTCCATTTGTTGAACAAGTTGCTGTACCAAGCTGCTAAAAACTACTTCAGTTTGCATCCCCAGTTGATACATACCTGCTAGTTTTTCTGTCAGGGATTGTTGATAGGTTTGGAGATGACGCTGGAGAGTTGCAAAAATAATGCGCTGATTACTATCGATCGTCAGCAATAGTTGATCTGATTTTTGCTGCAAGAGTTGCATTTTCTCCCAGCGTTCTTCCGCCGTCAGCGTTCCGGGCTGCCTTGCTACTTCTGAAAATTCTGGGTCAGAGGTGCTATCACGAAGCTGGGCAAATTGGTTATTAATCTGAATAAAAGCCTGCTGCATTTGTTGGTGCAGATTTTCCTGTAGCTCCTGCATCATGACTCCAAAGGAACCCATAATTTCCTGCTGTTGACCAGAACTAAAGCTACTCGACAATCTACTGGAGCTAACTGTACCAGCGCCTAGCTTAGAGGGATTTGGCAGGATTAGTTGCCCTAGGGGATTATCAGAATTTAAGGGAGGGGCAGGATTAGTAGCTACTGCCGGACTGGGAGGATTTACGGGATTATCTAAAGGCGATCGACCCCAGTTTTCGAGATAGGCTCCTTCAGCATTGGCAGATTGCCCTTGGATAGCTTGCAACTCTTGGATTTCTTGGCGTACCTGTTGAGTAATGATTTGCTGAATTCGGGGATCTAGGGGAGGGCTAGAATCTCGATCTGTTTGTTGATTGGCTTGTTGGTCAGCTAGATAATCTCGGACTCGCTCTAGTACCCGACGTTGCTTAATGGCTTCCGTAGGTATTTGCCAAGGCAGACGACCGCTGGCTTGGAGCAAAATGTTATTAATATCATCAAGGAGGGATTGAAGATCCTGGGTCGGGTTCACGGCGACATCTTGAGGGTTAGTAGGCGGAGATAGTTTTTCATCTCTAGAATTACTCTGAGGTTTCATCCCCAGATTTGATCATGAGACTTAATCCTGAGATTTAATCCTGAAATTCCTGAAATTACTGTCTAGTATCTCTTAGTTTTGGCTAATTTTTGCCCAAACATCCAGTAAATATTCTGCAAATTTCAGCTAAGCATTATCTCTAGGATGATCTAAAGATTATCTAAAGCTAAATACTAATTCATGATTGTCGATCGAAATCAGTCCACCCCAACCAATTTGTAGAATTTATAGATATTTAAGTTCAAAATCCCATCCAAACCTCATCGAAAACTAAACCTAGAGACGAGAGTTCCGGGGACTCGCAAGCGGAGACTGCTTTTCGGCTCTGCTTCATAACCTCCTTTATGACCTCCTTTATGACCTCCTTTATGACCTCCTTCATGACCTCCTTCATGACCGATGGAGTTGCGATCGCCATCTTGCCAGAGGATAAAACAAAGCCCGTACCATCAAGCCCAACATTTTTAATTCCCCCGGATCCGACTGGGGCTGCCACTGTCCGGGCTGACAAAATAAATTTTCGATTAGTTTTCTTTGTTGGGGCAGATTTTCTGGATCAAAGGAAATTTGGAGATGGAGGATTTTTGTGAGGAGGGAGGAGGCGCAGCGATCGACGTCTTGGGGAGGCTTTTCTAGGCTCTGGATCTGTCCGGTCATGGTCAGTTGTTGTTGGGGAAAGTATAGCTTGATGGGTACTAATTCGGGATTGAGGGCAGATTTATCTCCAGCAGGAGCAGAAAAATTAGCAACAGAATCAACCAGACTGGCAGAAGCTTTGGCAGGAAAATCCATAGGAAATTTGAGGTGATTGGGAACAAGGAGCGTAATCTCTGCCCCGGCTTCACAAATCCGAGTCGTCATTCCTGACCAAACTTGATTGTGGTGAGGCCCTGAGCTTGCCGTATGGTTACTGAGCGGAGTCGAAGTATGGTTACTGAGCGGAGTCGAAGTATGGTTACTGAGCGGAGTCGAAGTATCGATTTCTATATCTACCATCCAGTTTTTCGGTAGCCATTCGTAGCGATCGAGCTTCGGCACATCCCAGAAAGCAATCAGCACCAAAGCTTCTACCACAAGATTTAATAAGCCCCAAAATAAACCCAACTGGATCGCTGCCGTTGTTTGGGGCGAAAATTCACTGCTAGATGTCCAGAGACGGGAGAAGTTAATCACCACACTTCTGAGAGTTAGCCCAAAGATCACAAGGATCGGGCTGGCAAGGAGCCAGTTATAGTAAGAGCGATCGCTGACTGTGCCTTTGGGAGTCACCTTGAAGCCTCCAGAGAAGGGACGAAAAAGCGTGTGTACCACCGTAATCGCCACAGGAAAACAGCTAATCACCGAGTAGACCATAGACATGAAAGCCGATCGAGAATGGCGATTTAACCAGCCAAAGGTTGCCAATTGAATTAAATAATACGGCAAAAAATAATCCACCGATTCTGCCGGAGTAGTTTGCAAAGGCAACAGCCCAAAACCAAAATAGGCTAGGGGAACCAACAAAAATGCCACCTGAAAAAGACTGGTAAACCATTGGAGAATCCCTTCCAGATGGGCAAGGCGCTGCTTGAGAGTGAGTCCGGGAATGGTCAATGGGTTAGATTTCACAAAAAAAGCCTGAGTTGTTCCCCGTGCCCAGCGTTGGCGTTGAGCAATATGTCCTGCCATGTTATCCGGCACAACCCCCGCACTGAGGGATTCATCAAGATAAATAACTCGAGAGCCTCTGGAAGCAAGATTGATCCCCGTCAGATAATCTTCGCTGACCGTCCCTGTCACAAAACCATCGATCGCCTCCAATGCTTCTCGACGCACCACAAAGGAACTGCCGTAGCACAGAGCAGTCTCGGCTCCATCCCGGAGAGGTTGATAATAGCGAGAAAATATCTCCACCTCGTGGGTCATGAATTTTTCTAAGCCTAAATTGCGGACGGCGGGATCGGGATTAAAAAAGCTCTGGTGAGTTTGCAGGAGGGCGATCGTCCGGTCTTGAAAAAATCCTACGGTACGAGTTAAAAAGTTCTTTGTCGGCACAAAGTCCGCATCAAAAACAGCGATCAATTCCCCGTGGGTCTGGCGGAGAGCATTGTTCAGATTCCCTGCCTTGGCATGGAGATTATCAAGACGAGTGATGTATTCACAGCCCAAATCCTCGGCTAACTGGCGAATCTGGGGACGGTTTGTATCATCCAAAAGATAAACTTGCTTGGGGGCATAATCCAAAGCCTGACAGCCAATCACCGTCCGCCGCAACACAAAAGCTGGCTCGTTGTAGGTGGGGATCAGAATATCGATCGAGGGCTGAAAGCTGCCATCTAGCACGGCGGTACTGTAGCGATCGGCTTCGGGACGGCGATCTCGCTCCCGCAAAAATAACAGCAACTGCACCGTAGCATTAAAAATAATCAACAATTCCATCCCCAAAAAAGTCAGGCTAAAAGCTCCATTCAAGGGATCCCGCAAGTTTAAAGTGGAGCTACCCCGCCAGAAAATGTAGCGAAAGGTTAAACCCAATAACAGAGTAACGATCGCCATCCTCGACCAACGCCGGGGCTGGGGGGAAAGGCTCATAATCAATTGCGCCACTATTAATAGCAACAAACTCGATCGCCAAGGTTCACTCCCACCGGGCAACCAGTTCCCCAGTCCCCAGCCTAGTTGCCCGGAAACTAGGTCAATTCCCAATAACCCGACTGACACGATTAAAGTCCAAGGAAAATTAGTCTGCGGCTTCTGGTCCGGAGTTTGGAGATATGGCAACCCTAAGCGATCGATATCCATTAATGGTTTTTGCAACATGGTGAGGAGTTGTATAGTAGATGAAATAGTAATTACAAATATCTGGGTTCTGAACATTTAGCCTGAATAGATAGTCTGAATATTCACTCCAAAGATACAGTTTAAGAATCTAACCTGAAGATACAGTCTGAAAATCTAGCCTGAAAATTGAACTTAAATCTTCAAGTAGCTCCTAGAGGTATACAGAATAAACATCAAAATGGATTTAAACTATCTAGGGAAACTTTCTGAAGAATCTATTTGATGAGTTGTTAGTCATTCAGATTTCTTAGGCGAAGCCTTTACAGCATAAGTCTTTATATGCAGATAATGCGATTTAGATGATTATCAGCTTAGGGTCTTGATTCACTCAACAATAGACCTCTTGCGTGAATAAGGAAAAAGCCCCTCCATCCCCCAGCCTCTTCTCCCTGAGGAGAAGGGGAGTAAGA
>JAAUUE010000417.1 GCA_012031635.1 Coleofasciculaceae cyanobacterium SM2_1_6
GACTCGTGCTGACCAGTCGATACATTGAGTCAGGAGGGCATTCCCATCTAGGGCGGCGTTGGGGCGGGGATCACGGGCAAGGGGTTCCCCGAAGCTAAAGTTGATCGATCGCACATCGCCGCCATTTTGACTAGCCACATGCTGGGAAGCCAAACACATTTCTGGTTGCCCATTACTGCGGGGAGAACCCACGGCTCCTGAATACAGTTGAGCTAGGGGAGCTACGCCGGGAATGCCCTTATCACGGCTGACCATGACCCCCGCCACCATGAAGGCATGGGTATCTACTAGTTGGTTTGCTCTGGCTGGCTGGTCTTTGAGGAAGGTCTGGGCAACATTAAAAGGCGGGTTCCAAGCCATGACCTTATCGAAGCCAAAAATCCCTGGTCGCCCAATTTCTACCTGCCCGATCGCCACCTTGCGTCCTTGGAGGTCGTAGGGTTGACTATGCACCCGGAGCGCATCTACGCCAGTCTCGTCCATAGAAGTTAGGGAAGTGGCAGCAATACTAGGCAGGAAAATACTTGGTAATACCACTAAGCACAAAGCCCCAAGACCCAGACCAATCCAACTCCATTGCTTTGACCACGCTTTGATCCCCCATCCATGTTCTTTCTTCAACATTGTGTATAACCTAAACTTAGTTACTCGATTACTTTATATTTACTCTAAATTTTCTGTGAGTGTCTCTAGCAAATAGCCTCGATTCATCAATTCTTAAGGGAAACTTTATCTAGTTAATCTAGTTAATCTAATTAATCTCTGGAGCTTAGCGGACAACTCTGACATGGAGAGAGCGAATTACTGGTATCCATTCTCTAGTCTCGGTTAAATATCCGAGTTCGGCAATATAATCTCCATAAATACGATCACCTAGGGGGGCAGGAATTACTATTTCCTGACTGGCTGCATCACAAAAATATTCATGGGTAGAGTGGGGAGCCACAACACTAATATCGAGATCCGTGGCATCGTAGATGCGTAAACCAAAATCTTTGCCGCCTTGTGCTTTGTAGTTCTCTACTTTTATCGGATCAATTTCCCAAGTTACTTGGATTTCCCCTGCTCCCGGAGTTGTCAAATTAATCTGGGTCTCGATCAACGGTAACGGAGCCAGCTCTGTCTCTGGTTGAGAAATTACTTGCGATTCTTCTTCAGGAATAGTTTCAGGAATAGTTTCAGGGATTGGTTCAGGATTTACTTGAGCAGTATTTTCAGGAATAGTTTCAGGGATTACTTCAAGATTTACCTCTGGGTTTGTTGCTGAAATTACTTCAGGGCTGACCTCAGAACTCAGTTCTGGAACTATTGCCGAAACCACAGCACTTGCCACGCCCCAATTTAGGTTACTTTCCCCGTCATCGATCGTGGGAACTACCGGGGGAATTGTAGTTGTCACCTCTGGGTCAGTGGAGTCAGCAATTGTGTTAGGTAACGATTCTGGGGCTAAATCTGGTGTGAAAGATGCTGCTGATTCTGGAGTTATTTCTGGAGTTATTTCTGGAGTTATTTCTGGAGTTGATTCTAGGGTTGAATCGGGAGTTAAATCTGAAATAGGGGCAGGAATTTCAGCAATTGGAGCCTCGATCGCCACAACTTGATCAGCAACTTCTTCAGTAGATTCCTCAGCAACTACTGGGGAGACAAATTCACTTTCTACTTCCCTCTCTAAGGGGGTTGAGACTGGAGTTGGTAATGTTGTGGTGACTATGGTTGCTTGCTCTGGAACATCAGGAGTATTTGGCGTTGCCCAAGGATCAGCGATCGAAACTTCTGAAGTTTCTGAGGTTTCTTGAGTTACCAAAGTTTCTTGAGTTACTGGGGTCTCAGTTTCTTGAGGCTCTTCGGCAATTTGTACCGGCGGGGGTTCCAGAGATATTGCCGGAGTCGGGGTGACTGGAGGGGGCGAGGGAATTGCAGGAGATGCGGCTGGAGATTTTGTTGGGGCAGGAGCTACAGGGGGAGGAGTGAGATCAAGATTGCCCATGGCGGTAACGATCGTGGGGCTAGGGGAGCCTAAGTTGCCAAAGAGTGACTTGGGAGCTGCAAAATAGGTGGGGGCAGATTTAACCAAGGGGAGCCAATACTCATCAGTGGTTAGATAACCTAGCTCTGCTTGATACTCTCGATCGGTCTGGGGAATGGGAATACTCAGTAAATTTACCAAGGGCGAGCATTTCGTTTGAGCCACGATCGCCGGGTCAGTAATTTGGGGATTAATATCCGTCACATCCAACAACCGCACCATCATTTGTTTACCGCCCTGCCGTTGGAGGGCCTCAATTTTCTGCCTTGAAACTTCCCAATAAACCCGACCACTCTCCCCCGGTTCTGGAGTCAAGATCAGAATACTCGGTTTGCTGACAGTTTTTTTCCCTCGCAGACTTCTCAACCAAAACAAAAGAAATGGCAGCCCAAGGACAATAAATCCCAGTAACCAAAGGCTGATGGGTTCCGTTGATTCTCGTGTACCGGTGGCAGGGGGCTGATTACCTGAATCTTGAGCCAAGAGCAAAGTCGGGGAGACTTCCGCAATTTGAGGCTCTAATTTCTCAAGAAAGACCAAATTAGGTAATGGGGCGGCGGAGACAACTCCAGCACTAAAGAGCAATAAACTCAGGGAAAGTAGAGGAGTCTGGGCAGTATCTCGATGGGGCATAGCGGTTAATGAGCAGCGTGGTGACTAGTTGGCTAATTGTTGGCTGACCTAGAAAATTAGTAATCTCCCAAGGTAGGGATAAAAAAGTTAAGAATACTGTCTTGATATTACCGAAAAATGGGGTCTAAAGCCCCGGCATTTCAGGACTGGTTTTTATTGGGGATTGTTGTCAACTAGTCGTCTTTAGAGGATGTCTGAGAAGTTGATTCCCCTCTGGGGAGGCTACGCCAACGCAGGGGCGCAAGGCTTTGCGCCCTTACCCAATTCCTTATTTGGATCAACCATTTGGAGAATCAGGATTAGTCTGTACTGAAATTTTAGATACTTTTCAGACATCCTCTTAGATTTATGGCGTTGCTGAGTCAAGGTATGAGATTGTTTGGACAAAACTTGAGAAGTCTTGCAAAAGCCACTTTTTATAGATATCGCCGTAAAACCCACTGGCTTTAGCCACTTCGACAAAGTTTTAACGAGGCAATTCGGACAGCCCAGTTTGTCTGAAATACAGCACTTTTCTGGTTTGTGAATGACAGGCAAGGGGCTTAAGCCCCTTGTTCCATGGGGAAAGCGTGTCTTCATCTAGCTGAAAAACACTGTAAATGCTTGCGCTTGTGGATGGACGGGGGAGCTAAAACCTGTTTTGACCTCAACAAATACACCAAGGTTATTGCTGATGGGTTTGACTTTGCTGACAAGCTCAACTCTACCGCTAGACAAGCCAGGGCCGAAAGAACATGGGCTGCTATCACTAGATTCTACGAAAACCGTAAAAAGTGTTCACTAAGCGAAGCCGAAGTGAAAATGATTATAGTCATTGCCATAAAAGTTAAGACAAATTCGGCATTCGACTTCGCTCAGCCAACGTATCGAGCCTTGTCCTAATTAGGCTGTCTAGCACTATATCTGGCAAGACTTGTACTG
>JAAUUE010000418.1 GCA_012031635.1 Coleofasciculaceae cyanobacterium SM2_1_6
ACGGAGTCAGGGACATTGAGGCGGAGTTTTTTGTTGATCTTATAACGTCCAACTTTGCCGAGGTCGTAGCGTTTGGGGTCAAAGAACCGAGATTCTAGCAATTGCTGCCCCCCTGCCACCGTTGGCGGTTCACCGGGACGGAGTTTTTTGTAGAGTTCGATCAGGGCTTCTTCTTCGTTGGGGTTGCCTTCCTTGGCGAGGGTCTTTTCGTAGTATTCGGGATGGCGCAGGGCATCGGTAATCTCGGCATCGGTGAGTCCGAGGGCTTTGAGCAGGACTTGGGCAGAAAGTTTCCGGGTTTTATCAATACGTACCCAAACTAAGCCGTTGCGATCGGTCTCAAACTTCAGCCAAGCACCCCGGTTGGGAATCAAGGACGCACTGTAGGTACGCCGACCGTTTTTATCAATTTCCGATTTGTAGTAAACACCGGGACTGCGGACGATCTGGTTGACGATTACCCGCTCTGCGCCGTTGATAATAAAAGTGCCTCGATCGGTCATCAGGGGCAAATCCCCAATGAACACTTCCATTTCCTTGATTTCCCCAGTTTCTTTATTGATCAACCGGGTTGGGACGTACATTTGTACTGAGTAGGTACTATCCCGGCGTTTTGCCTCATCTACATCGTACTTGGGGCGTTTTAGCTTGTAGTCTTTACCCAAGAAATGCAATTCCATTTTGCCCGTATAGTCGGTAATGGGGGAAAAGCTATTTAATTCTTCGATCAGCCCTTCTTCGAGGAACCAACGGAAACTAGCCCGTTGAATTTCGATCAAGTCTGGCAAAATGTAGTTAGGCGTACTGTAAGTTGTGTTCATGGGGCTTGACTTTGCTAATCTTGACTTTGCGAATAGTACTAAATAATGACAAAACAGTTACATCTAGTTGCTAGAAACAAGTTGCTAGAGACAACTAAACGCAGCCGCTCAACTGGGTCAAGGGCTGGAAATATTTTATTTTAAGGTTTAGGTAACTGGGTTGGGGGGGGTTGGGAGAAGCAGAATATTCAAGGGAATGCGATCGCTGAATTTTTTCATTAGGCAGGTTACAAACATAACACGTTTTGTCTGACTTATTCTATACTACAACATAATACAAAATATGCAACTTATCGATACCCACGTCCATCTCAACTTTCCTGTGTTTCAAGAAGATTTGCTGGCTCTACGATCGAGGTGGCAAGAGGCTGGGGTGGTAAGACTAGTCCATTCCTGTGTTAAACCAGCAGAGTTTGCCCAAATTGTGGCGATCGCCGACCAGTTTCCAGAAGTTGCCTTTGCGGTGGGTTTACATCCCCTCGATGCGGATCTGTGGGAGCCGGATCTGGGGGCAGAGATTTTGGCAAAGGCAGCGAGTGATCCACGGGTGGTGGCGATCGGAGAACTGGGCTTAGATTTTTTCAAGGCAGATAATCAAGATTGGCAAAAGCAAGTCCTCCATGCTCAGTTAGAAATTGCCCACAAATTACAAAAACCGATTATTGTCCATTGTCGGGATGCGGCTCCTGCGCTCCGGGAAGTATTGATAGAATTTTTCCAGACCCACGGAGAAGTTAACGGGGTGATGCACTGCTGGGGGGGAACGCCGGAGGAAACTCAATGGTTTTTGGATTTGGGCTTTTATATTAGTTTAGTGGCATTGTGACTTTTAAGAATGCTCACCAAGTCCATGCCTCGGCGCAAATGGTGCCGATCGATCGCCTATTGGTGGAAACCGACTGCCCCTTTAGCCCCTGTCCCCTACCGAGGCAAACGCAATGAACCCGCCTATGTCCGCTCTGTGGCTGAGGCGATCGCCAAGTTACGAGGAGTAGAACTAGCCACCCTAGCGCAGGAAACCACTGCCAACGCTTGCAGTTTATTCCAGCTTGATATCTAGATTTATGCACTTTCAACAAATTGTGTAGGGTTTGGGACATTCTAGCGACGGGCTTCGACGACCCTCAGCCCTCAAAAACATTCAAGGGCACAGGGACTGAACAATCCTCAACACTGGAAACAATCCTAGAATCTCAGCAACAAATTAAGCAAAAAATAAAGCCATGCCCAAAGCCTTAATTTCTCCACCATCAGCCGCCCTGTACGATCGAGATTTTTTGCTATGGATTGAAGCGACAATTGAGGATTTGCGATCGGGAGATATGGAAAAAGTAGACCTAGAAAATTTAATTGAGGAGATGACATCCTTGGGGAAGGCTCAAAAAAACGCATTTAAGGGACAAGTCCGGGCTTTAATTGCTCATATTCTTAAACGCTATTATGTCCAGATGCCCCTCGAATACCACGGCTGGGAAAGGACAATTCGCCATATTCGCCCAGAAATTGAAGATTTAGTTGAAACTTCTCCGAGCTTAGAGAAAAATTACGCCGAAATCTTGGACACCGCCTATCAACAATGCTTGAAGCAACTACAACCGGAGTACAAAGATACTCAATTTCCTGCTTCATGGCAATTTAGTCGAGAGCTTGATGATCTGCTAAATGTTGATTTTTGGGATAGAGATGTTTAGCTGAGGAGAAATAAACTCCTGACTCTACCGGAGCAAAAATATGTCTTTTATAAAACCAATATATTTGTCTAAAGTTATTTGTCTAAGATATTTCCCAGAAATCCGCCTTGAGTAGGACATCGATATCACGGCTAAATTGCCATGTATCAGGAAAATTAGTTTGTGTATATTCTACTTTGACGATCGATAACGCTGTTAAAAAAGACTCTTCAAAAGCTTCGGCAAAAACTCGTTTCAAGCTGGGAGACTGTTTCAAGATTTTTCTTAGTTCACTACGCTGATGCATAATTGTTACTACCCAGCCTCGATGGCAATCAGGCAGATTAACATAGCAACGCTTGAGAAGATGCTCTAACAAACTGTCCAGCCGACTTTCTAACTCACGTCTATCTCTGCCAGACAACCCCAACAACTCCTCAATTAAATTCTTAGTATCGAGATTATGGAAATCACCACCCTGTAATTGAGCGATGGTTTGCTCTAACCAGAGGTTCAAGTCAGACGCGTAGAGATTATTTTGTTCATCTTGGGGATTGTTAGGTTTAGAGATTGCTTGAGTCATCTGCCCTCTCACTCTTGCGTACAATGGCTAATCTATTTTACTAATCATAAGTCCACTTACAGCAAGCCTAAATGACTTTACCCGCCGAAGGCGGGTGGAATCCTCCACCAGAAGCTATCTAAATTTAGCAAGTGATACCAAATCCGATTATAATAGTATACTAATACCCTAGGTTCTATTTACCAGAAATTACTTATGCCTAAAAAAGCCTTTTTTATCCCCTCATTTCCCCGCCGATGTTCTCAAACAAAAGTACCGTACAACGAAAGACCCTGTAGAAGCAAGAAGATGGGGCTTGCTCTGGAAAATCAGCTTAGGCTGGACTATCAAGATAGTGCTCTTGCCCTAGGCATACACTATCAATACGCAAAAAAGATACTCAAGACTTATAACGAGCTAGGTGGAGATGGTCTTAAAAACAAAAAAATACCCATAGTTCGCCTCATAAACGAGGAAAAGCACCATTATTAAATCCAGAACAATAC
>JAAUUE010000419.1 GCA_012031635.1 Coleofasciculaceae cyanobacterium SM2_1_6
AACTGAGAATGCTGCCACACATCCCCCTAGGTTGATCCCATCTAGAATAATTCGGTTTGCCCAGATATCTCCTAAACCTTCGAGGACGGCTTGAAATACCTGAGCGGCAGGAAGTTGTTGGTTGTCAAGGCTCGTTGGCGTAGCCTCTCCAAAGGGGAATCGCAAATCATTCACCAAATAATCCACCATGTGCCCTAACCGGAAATTTTCACCATCAAGGCTAAAGATTTGGGGATAACGCTCTAGGGTTGCTCCTAATTTTTGTAAAAGTTCTACCCGCCCTAGCGCACCAACCAGGGGATTGGCGGGAGTGACTTGAAAATTTTCCTCAAGGATTGCTAAAGAAAAATCTTTTAAGCCTTGAGCCTCGGCTTGGAGGGGCTGATCTGGGTTGCTAGAAAATCCCCCTTGAAGGAAAGTATAAAAACTGGCAATACCTAAACCCTCCGATCGACTCCACACCAGATCTGTCCCCGGTTCCTGATACTGCCATTCGGCTCCGGCTCCGGCATCAAGGAGGACACTGGTAATTACCAGATCAAACTTGATTCTGGCTTGCTCTAGGGGGTCTAGTCCCGCTAACTTTGTGGCTAATAGCTCTAGGCGTTGATTATTCCCTGCGGCAAAATGTCGCCATCGACTATGGAAAGGTACTTGCAAATCTGGATAGTTTTCTTTGATCACCGCCAAGACATACTCAGCAGTCCGATCGAGCTTGGTTAGATCACAGTGGAAATGGGCTAGGCGATCGTCTAGTGCCAACGCAAACAACTGTTGACACCGTTCACGAATTGCCCCCAAGGAACGTAGATAGGTAATAGATGCTGCCATAGTTGCTGACCATAGCTTGAATAATTAATAAAGAAAAAACGAGCATGGAGGGATTCGAACCCCCGACCCTCAGGACCGGAACCTGATGCTCTATCCACTGAGCTACATGCCCTTGCTAGCTAGGAATTTAGTCTAGTTAACTTGCATTCATTATTATAACCTACATGAGGGCGATTCTCCAAAATTTATTTCAGATGAGTAGTGAATTAGCATCGTTTATACTTGTTTTGTGCGTCTTACCTACTAACTCAGCTTAAATTTTTCCAATAAAGTTAATGGCAAAGAAAATTATTAGTCTTTTCTCTGGTGCTGGTGGCATGGATATTGGCTTTCACAACGCTGGTTTTGAAACTGCTGTCGCTGTGGAACAAGACTCATCATGCTGTGCCACATTAAGACGAAATATGCCAAATGTTCATGTCATAGAAGGAGACCTTACAAAAGTATCAACGCCAGAAATTCTCAAAATTGGAGGGCTGAAACCTTTAGAGCCATCACTGGTCATCGGTGGTCCTCCGTGCCAGAGTTTTAGCTTGGCTGGTAAGCGTATGGGTATGGGTGACCCTAGGGGCAAATTAGTGTTGGAGTATCTCAGAGTAGTTCGGGAAGCTCTACCAGTCGCTTTTGTAATGGAAAATGTCAAAGGACTTGTGAATTGGTCAGAGGGTAAAGCACTGGAGGCTATATTGAGTGAGGCTGCACAGGAAATTATTTATAACGGCAAAATTTATAAATATGAGCTATCTTATAAAGTCCTGAATGCTGTTGATTATGGTGTACCGCAATTTAGAGAAAGAATTATTATTACTGGCAATCGCTTAGGTAAGAAATTTAATTTTCCCAAGCCAACTCATACTTCTCCAACCGAAGCACAAATGGATTTGTTTAAGAATACCGAGAATAAATGGAAAACAGTCTGGGATGCCATTGGAGAATTACCTCCAGCCGTAGAACCTTCAGAGACGGCTTTGCGTGTTTCCGAAACAATTAAAGAAAGGATTGTAAATCATGGATATTAAAAATCATCAAAGAACAGCCCACGCTCCCTCGACGATCGCTAAAATTCAAGCAGTGGGAATCGGCAATAAACTCAGTAATTTTTCTAAGTCTTTTGGCTCTACCTATAGAAGGCTTGATCCTAACAAACCATCACCTACGGTAACTAGAAGTGGTTATAGAGACTTTATTCATCCCTTCGAGAATAGAATGCTTACAGTTAGAGAATTAGCTTGTTTACAGACATTTCCGATCGAGTGGGAATTTTTAGGAACAAGACTAGATTCCTATAGTAGTAAAAGAGTTGTGACAATGACTCAATTTGGACAAGTTGGAAATGCCGTCCCACCTGTTCTTGCTGAAGCCATAGCCGAGTCGATTATGGAACAGTTTTTTCAGGATGAGTAGATGAACAATTTCCATGTCATATCTGCTGCTAGTTTAATTACTACACCTGAAGCAAGAAGAAGTGGGTTTCTTGAATATGCTTTACGTAGGAATAAAGAAGCTATTCCCTTTATTGATAAAGCAAAAGCTCTGAAAGCTACTCTCCAAGCTCATACAAATCAGCCTGCTGATATCCTTAGAATTGATAAAATCCGAGAAAGTTTATTAGAATCTGCTGGCATATCTGTCAAAGCTAAAGCTCATCTATCTGAGGTTGATAAAAGAAGATTATTAACGGATTTCATCGATAAAATTCTCATACCTTGTGGTCAAGAATATATTAACGAAATTATCTATCGATATCTCTTAACTTCAGGTGAGGCCCTTGGCGGAAAAATGCGAAATATTGTGGGTTCAATTGCCAATGAAAAACTAAATCGATTTGTGGTCTCCCAACTGCAAATATGTCAAATTAATTTCTCTTTTGCTACTAATAGCGGTTTTGCGTTTCCACAGAATATAGCCTAGAGATAGCAGAAGCAATCAAAGCTATCCGATGGGAGACAAATAGTGGTGAGCAAAGGCTATTAATTTATAATGTTAATGTGCCTCAAGTGAGTAAAAATATTGATATTGTTTTACTGAACAAGTTCACGGAAACTGCAAAGGGAAAGAATCTTAAAGATATTTTGGGTGAGGCAAAGAACTATTTAGCCATTGGTGAATTGAAGGGAGGGATTGACCCTGCTGGAGCAGATGAACATTGGAAAACGGCAAGTACTGCATTAGGTCGAGTCCGCATTGCTTTTAATGGTCAGTTACCATTGATATTTATAGGTGCAGCTATTGAATCGGCTATGGCAGTAGAAATATTCAATCAATATCAGAATGGATATCTGGCTAATTGTGCTAATTTAACCAATGATGATCAACTTGCCTCAGCCTGTGAATGGTTAGTGAATCTATAAAATTGGTTGATTTTCTAGGAGAGGCTTGCGCCAACGATCAAATTGCCGCCCAATTCAAAAACGGTAGCCGCAACAAAACTGCCATTGCCGAAAATCTCGATCGTCTAGAATGGTTCAGCATTCTCATCTGCCAAGAAGAAAACCACATCAAATACTGGCAACACATCGAAACCTCTTAGTAGCCCTAAATAACTCGTTTAGGTTATTTAATTGTAGACATCACGGCGATGACGGATCCGAAGAATAGTTATTATTTTCTGTTGGTCATCAATTTTATAAGGAACACGATAATTTCCCACTCTAATCCGCCAACCTTCTCTACCTTTGAGCTTTAGACATCCTGAAGGTCGGGGATCTGTGCC
>JAAUUE010000420.1 GCA_012031635.1 Coleofasciculaceae cyanobacterium SM2_1_6
TCTGGTGGCACTGGTGGTGCTGGTGGGGCTAATGGTTTGGCTGGTGCTGTGGGCGTTAAGGGCTTAGGCGGCGCTGGCGGTGCTGGTGGTAATGCCTTTGCTAAGGGCGGGATTGCCCAAGGTGGCGGCTTTGCTGGTAGTGCGGTAGCGATCGGGGGTGACGGTGGTTCTAGCCCAGAGTTTAGCCAAGCTGGGGGTCGTGGTGGTGATGCGACGGCGATCGTCCGCAAGGGTAAATTGCCTCAACAGATTAGTTCTAGTTTTGCCAGAGCCTACGCTGGTGATGGTGGTGCTGGTTCTGTCGGTGGTGATGGTGGTAACGCCACGCTGATCTTCAAGAAAAATCTCATTACCCGTGATTTCTTGGAATCTCGCCTCGTTCCCGGTGGTTCACCTCTAGTCCGGGGTGGTGCTGGGGGTATTGGGCTTACCTCTGGTGGTCGTGGTGGGGATGCCACTCTGGTCATTGGTGGGATGGCAACTCAGTCTGTTAGTGCTGCTGGTCAAGGTCCTTCGGGAACTCAAGGCGGTGCTGGTGGTCAAATCTTCGGGCGTGGTGGTGGCAACCCCATTGTCCAAGGTGGTGCTGGTGGTTCGGCGATCGCTCCTACGGGCAGTGGTGGCGCTGGTGGTACAGCTACAATTCAGTTCTAGATTTAGATTTACAGCAGTTTGTGTTTAGATAAGTGGTGGTGCGATCCCCCTAAATCCCCCTTAAAAAGGGGGACTTGAAGATCAGTAACCTAGCTTACCAGAGTTAAATTTGCTGAAGTTCTGAACTAATTTAGACTCTATTACTCAAACCCTAAGCTGCTTCTAAGGAAACCCTAGAAAAGATCAATAAAAAACTGTACCCTGTAGGCATCAATTCCTATGGGGTACAGTCTTTTTAAAGAGGTAATTTAACATCTTAAAGGGGTTATCTAGCGTCAGTTCGGGATAAGAAATTCCCCTGATCTCATTTTCCAAAAAACATAGCCATTATCGCTGGCTGAGCGGAGTCGAAGCCAAAACTCCACCACAAATATTTGCTGGATTATCTTCATTTATAGCGGAAATTGTCCCTTCGACTACTTCGACTCCGCTCAGTAAGTCCGCTCAGGGAACTTCTCTAGGCTTAGAGTTAGAGCTTTTCCTTAAACCGAACTCACGTTAATTTAAGCTAGAAGTTGCAAATAGTTACGGGGCTGAAGGGACATTGGGGATTGGAGATCGGGTTATTTTGGAGATAGAGAGTCTGCATAAATGCCATCGATCGCAGGGGCGAGATATCCCGGACTTGATTATTATTGAGATTCAAAGAAACCAAATTAGTTAAATTTGCCAGAGATTGCAGATTGTTGACTTGATTATCATTCAGGCTCAAGGTGACTAAGTTAGTCAAGTTGCGGAGGGGGGTGATATTACTAATCTGATTATCTCCTAGGGAGAGTTCTTGCAAGCGAGTCATCCCAGATAAAGCACTAATATCTCGAATTTGATTGGCTCCCAAATAGAGATTGGTCAAATTGGTGAGGGGACGCAGGGGGCTGATATCTGTAACCGGATTTAGGACTAGGGATAACTCATTGAGACTGGTGAGCGATCGCAGGGGTTGCAGATTGGCAACTCGATTATTATCTAAATTAAGGACTCTAAGATTAGATAAAGTTTGCAAGGGGGACAGGTCAGTAATACTATTGCCCCCCAAGGACAACTCCCGGACATTGCTCAAGGATTGTAGCGGCGTGAGGTCGGAAATACTCTGACCAACGAGGGAAATCCTTTGGGAGCTACCCAGAATCTGCCCCGCCCGGTTACAGTCCTCCGTCCCAGCTTGGAGCAGTAAAACATTGATCGTCTGCCGGGTCGCCGGAGAAGCACTATTCCGCCCCCGACAAAACTCGGCAAAACTCCGCAAATTCCGCACTCCCACCCGTTGGGCAAAGGCTGAATCTTGGTGCAATAGAGCGATCGAGCCGGAAGCCAGCAAAGATAGGAGTAAAGTTCCTGTAGCTAAAACTCGATTAGAAGACTGATTAAAAAACTTAAACATATATTTCCCTTAAGAATCTCGGCATCTACAAAAAAATCCATCTGACTCCTACAGCAATTTGTGTTCAAATAAGTGGGGGAGAAAAACCCTCTAAATCTCCCTTGCAAAGGGAGACTTGAAGATCAAGATTGTAGCTTACTAGATTGCAATCTGCTATAAGAGCCACTCTAACCCCAAGTTAGGGTCAAATGATGTCATTCTGGAGGCAGCACCCCGTGGAGGAAGATATCGGCAATGCCTTCCGCCATTTCCTGAATAGCTTGGGGAGACGCACCGGGTTCGATAATAGTTTCGTGACTAAAACCAGCTACCGCAAACATACCCAAAAATACTTGAGCGACGATCCGGGGATTTGTCCGGCGGTAGATGCCCCGATCCATAGCTGTTTGAAAAAAAGCCTCTGCCACATCAGTCATTTTGCTGATCACCCCCGACTGGATTTGATCTCGCAGGTCGGGGTGAAATTGGGCTTCCATAAAACAAACCTTCATGATCTCGGCACTTTCTTGCATCCGAAACATCCGCCGCCGCATCACTTGGGCGATCGCCTTGTAGCTGCCCATTTCACTAAGCTCTGTCAATAGATCTGTGAGAATCTCAATCCAACCTTGCGTGGCAACCTCCACCAGGATTGCCTTTTTACTGGGAAAGTGACGAAACATTGTCCCTTCAGCAATGCCCGTCGCCCCCGCCAAGTCCTTGGTCGTAGTAGCGTCATAGCCTTTCCGGGCAAATAAACGCTGGGCTTCTTTGAGAATTCGCTGTTTTGTTTCTAGGTCTGAAGGTGAGGGTTGATTAATTATTGCCATGGCAGCTAAGTATTGGGGACGTAGGGTGCAGAGGTAAATCGAAGAAAAAAATGGGAACAAGAATTTGTGAAAGAATTTGCGATCGAGCTTATCTTGGTAATTCTGCTATAGATCAGTCAGGAGAGGGTAGCGATCGTCACAGTTTTTGACAAATTAAGATGGGCTTAAGATCAGCTACAGCAACTTGCGTACCAATAAACTCCAAAATTTGGACTACAGTGATCCTAAATCATTTTCTAAACTAGATTACTTCTGGTAGGTTGTCCCACCCGCCTGCGGCGGATGAATTTAGGATTGCTCTAGTTCCTTGCCAAATTCTCCCCCTAATTTTTGGGAGTCACTGTCCCATTTCCACTCCCATTGAGAGCATCCTGCCCCATCTCTCCCCCTAAATCCCTGCCCAACATTTCCTTCACTAAATCCTTAGAGCCTTGGGGATCAATAAATAATATCTTGGAATTATTACTTGTCCCAATCTTTTCGTTGGCATCGATATATAACTGCGCCGCCAGAAATTCTAGAGCTTGCTGCCCATTGGGTTGAGCGCGTAACGTCTCGGCAATTTTCTGTAAGGAAGTACGCTACATCCCTCCGACTTCTAAAATATTGCTTTTTTGCGACTCTGAGCCGCCCGTTCCTGCGTCTAGGGCTTCGAGAATGGTTTTTGTCGGCGCCAAAT
>JAAUUE010000421.1 GCA_012031635.1 Coleofasciculaceae cyanobacterium SM2_1_6
AATTCCGGTGAGCTTAAATTTCCCTAGGGATTTATTATCTACCGCCATTTCCCGTTCCCCTTGGAGGACGTGGACTTCCACCATCGTTTGATTATTTTGCGCCGTGGAAAAGACATCTGATCGCCGCACGGGAATTGTGGTGTTCCGGGGAATGAGTTTTTTCATCACCCCACCAATGGTTTCTAAACCCAGAGATAGGGGCGTAACATCTAGCAAGAGAATATCTTTTACTTCTCCCCCCAAGATGCCTGCTTGGATGGCGGCGCCCACAGCGACCACTTCATCGGGGTTGACGTTTTGGTTGGGTTCTCGATCGATAAATGTCCGCACCAAATCCTGCACCAAAGGAATCCGGGTCGAGCCGCCTACAAGGATCACCTCATCAATGCGACTGGGGTTCAATCCCGCATCACTCAAAGCCCGCTTCAGGGGACGACGCAATCGACTCACCAGATCGCCGCACATATTTTCAAACTCTGCTCTTGTTAGCTTGGTTTCAATGTGCTTGGGCCCATCTTCACTGGTGGCGGTAATAAAGGGCAGATTAATTTCTGTCACCCCCACCCCGGAGAGTTCAATCTTGGCTTTCTCCGCCGCTTCTCCTAGGCGTTGCAGGGCTTGACGGTCTTTCCGCAGGTCTAACCCCGGATTTTCTGCCAAAAACTGCTCTGCCAACCAATCCACAATTTTATTATCAAAATCTGCCCCGCCTAGTTGGGTATCGCCACTGGTTGCCTTGACTTCAAACACGCCATCGCCAATTTCTAGGATCGACACATCAAAGGTTCCCCCGCCCAGATCAAAAACCAGAATAGTCTGGCTCTGACGACGATCGAGTCCGTAAGCTAAAGAGGCAGCCGTGGGTTCATTTAAGATCCGCTTCACCTCTAATCCAGCAATTCGTCCGGCATCCCGGGTAGCTTGGCGCTGGGAATCATTAAAATAGGCAGGAACGGTGATCACGGCTCCGGTGACGGGTTCTCCTAGGTAACGGGCGGCTTCCTCGGCTAGTTTCTTGAGGATCATGGCGGAAATTTCTTCAGGGGCAAATTCCTTTTGCAGCCGGGGACACTTGACCCGGATATTGCCTTCTTCGTTGCGGCGGACGGTGTAGGGGACTCGCTTCGATTCGGGGGAAAGTTCCCCATACTTGCGTCCAATGAAACGTTTAATGCCAAAGAAAGTATTCTGGGGATTCAGCACCGATTGCCGCCGAGCCATCTGCCCGACTAATAGCTCTCCGTCTTTGCTAAACCCCACTACGGAGGGAGTGGTTCTCATGCCTTCAGCGTTGGCAATTACCACGGGTTTGCCCCCTTCCATAATTGCCACGACGGAATTAGTTGTACCTAAGTCAATGCCGACTACTCTACCCATGCCTCGATCGTCTCCTGCCTTATACGGGAAATTCTGCTAGATTATAGCCTTAATCTCTGTCTTTAACGCTTTTGCATCCGGTTCCCCCTTTTTTAAGAGGGGCTAGGGGCGATCGCTGAGTACGGAATACTCCTAGATCATCCCTTTTCAGACATCTTCATTAGCTAATATTGTACCTTGCTAGAGCAAAGTCTGGCAGAATCCCTAGAAATCAACCAAGGAGCAGAACCTAACTCTCAGAGTCCTCTCTCCCCGCCCCTAGAGATGGAGCTTAACAGAAAAACAAGTAGGAATTTTGAGAATTAGCTAATAGTTGTTGATGATTGTTACCCTGCTGTAAAAATTTGATGAGCAGTTAAATTTAATTCGGGAAATGTGGGAGAAACGATTACTTCATCACCTCGAAATTGACTAATTTGATATTCATCTTCTACTAAATAATAGATAGAAATAGTCGGTTGTTTAGGATTGCCAATATAGCGCCTGCCACCTAAACCTAAGTAATCAATAATCCAGTATTCGGGAATACCTAAAATTTCATAATCAACTAGTTTATGAGCATAATCATCTTGCCAGTTGGTACTGACAACTTCAATCACTAGGGGAATAGAGGCAGCTTGAGTTACGGTTGAGAATTTTTTCCACAGGGGTTCTGAATCCAGATTTCCTTGATTGATTACCAACACATCCGGGAAGTAAGCCGAGTCCTGATCGATAATCTTCACCAGTGCTTGCCTAGGAATAATATAAGGTAAATTTAGATGCTCGAATTGAAAGTTTAGTTTTTTTGACAAAAAGCCATTAATTTCTTCATGTTTTCCAATTGGGTGCATTTCAAAAATCACTCCATTATGTAGCTCATAAAGTCCTCCCTCTGGCTTCCATTCTAGAAATTCCTCGAAAGTTGTTGTCTTTGGTAAGGTTTGTAGCATAGAATTAAACGTACTTTATTGTTGCTAATTTTTTGTTAATTAATACATATCAATATATAATACAGTAGTTTTTAGGATACAGAAGTTAATCGTCTACGAAACTCTTTAACTGCGCTGAGAGAACTAGGATATTGAACATATTCTGCCAGCATTTCCATGTCTAGATTCGGGAGAAGTACACTTCGATCGAGCAATTCATAGCCACAGGTTTGGATGAATTCAACGGGAGTTTCTTCCCGTAAATAGTAGACACTAAAACGGTTATTTTGCCAGAACCAAACTTCCTTGATATTTAATCTTCTATAAACTTCTAACTTGTTAATCCCGCCACTGGTGATAATCACCTCGATCGCTAAATCAGGAAATTCCTTATCTATGCTAAAACAGTAGGCTTCATCGGGTTCTGTTCCACTTCTCTTTTCTTCTTTTTGCAGAGTAGTAGAGCCAAAGGGAAAATAATCAATATCTGCTTCTAAAAAGTAAGTTCCTAAAAGATTATTAATACGTTTTCTGGAGCTTTCGTGACGACGGGAAGGGGAAATAACTTCTAGGACTCCATCTAGGACTCGATAGGCGGGACTATCACCATTTCTGGCAAGCAGGGCTGCGTACTGTTCCCAGCTAACTCGATCAGTAAGGTAGCGACCTTCGGGGTCTTGGTGGATTTGTTGATCAATAAGGACTTGGAGATCGGCGGTCAACATGAAGATTATCCTCCTGTGGTTTGTCTTTGATTTTAGTTGTCGATCGCACGGGGCGGAAAAGTGGCAATAAATTTTATATAGTGTTGGCTTTGGAGTTGAGTGTGGGGCGGATTGTTGATGAGCTAGATTTGGATGTGCAGTTATTCTGATAAATCCTAAAGGAATAATCGAATTGACTAATATTTTTGTGGTTTGAGGCAGTTTAGCATCAATAGTAATGTGTTAAATTTGAGTCAAAGGAACCCTTGGAATTACTATGCAAAGCACTCCAGCGCTGACTTCCCTTGCGCCTCCTAGCCCTCAATCTTCTATTCCCCCCCAACTCACCCTCCCCGACCACACCCAACTGCCAGACTCTGACGGAACCTTTGTGAAAAACTTTCAGGAACATCCCCAAAGCCTAGTTTTGACTAGTTCGATCGAGCCAGTTCTCGAAAAACTTCACCCCGATGGCAATTACTGTATTGGTCAAGATAGCGGTATCTACTGGCGATTGACCGAGCCACCGGA
>JAAUUE010000422.1 GCA_012031635.1 Coleofasciculaceae cyanobacterium SM2_1_6
GGCTTTCAAAATTACTACTAATTTTATTAGTTAATCTCAGTCATCAAGCAATATTCAAACTATTAGTAATTTCTTTTAGTTACTCTAACTAGCAGGTAAGGATCTATAATTCATGTCTCAATTAAATAATTTTTTGAAATCAAAAGCTGGCTCTGTGGTGTTACCCCTCGTGGCTACTATTTTATTGTTTATCCTTTGGGAATTGCTCGTAAATATTTTGGGGATCAAGCCTTTTACCCTGCCAGCCCCCTCGGCGATCATTGCCTCCTCTATTTCTAAGGCTGATGTCCTCCTTGCCAATGCTTATCGGACTTTGACTACTACTCTCCTAGGCTTCATTATCGCTGTGGTGACTGGGGTAGTCCTCGGTTTTATCATTGGTTATTCCCGGGCTGCCTACGTGGTGCTGTATCCAATTTTAGTGGGGTTTAATACTATCCCCAAAGTTGCCCTAGTGCCGTTGTTTGCCCTGTGGTTTGGCATTGGGACGATCCCCGCAGTTTTAACAGCTTTTCTGCTTGCCTTTTTCCCGATCGCCGTCAACGTGGCTCTGGGTTTGGAAACCGTAGAAGTAGAAATGAAAGATGTGCTGCGATCGCTAGGAGCGAACCAGATCGAAATCTTCCAAAAAGTCGGCTTCCCCCACACCTTGCCCTATCTATTTGCTTCCCTAAAAATTGCCATCTCCTTTGCCTTCGTTGGCTCTGTAATTTCCGAAACCGTAGCCTCCAATGGCGGTATTGGTTATTTAATTGTCAGTGCCAGTTCCAACTTTGACATTCCCTTAGTCTTTGCGGGTTTACTTAGCCTAGCAGTCATGGGAATATTTCTGTATGGCTTTTTTGCCACCATGGAAAAATATGCAATTCCGTGGGAACGTCCGCAGATTTAATTGAGAACTACCTATGGGCAAAATTATTACCACCGTGAATATGAAAGGTGGGGTGGGGAAAACGACCTTGACGGTGAATCTCGCCGCTTGTTTGGTCAAGAATCATCAGCAAAGAGTTTTAGTAGTAGACCTAGATACCCAAGTTAGTGCTACTCTCAGCCTGATTATGCCCCAAGATTTTGCCAAGATTCGTAAGGCTGGACGGACTTTGAGCCAGTTGATTAAACAATCTCTATACCAACAAGACTACCTAAATCTGGCGATTCAAGAGTTAATCCAGTCTGAGGTGTGTCGGCTGCCGGGGATGGATCTATTACCGGGGGATATCGAGCTTTATGATGATTTTTTGATTTCGGAAATTCTCCACTATCGATCGATCCGAGAGCAGGGTCTTGATTTTGAAGTAGTGTGGCAAAAATTTGAGCAGGAATTTGTCGCCGGAATTTTGGCTCCCGTTAAAGACAGTTATGATCTAATTATTCTAGACTGCGCTCCCAGCTATAATTTGCTGACCCGGAGTGCCTTACTTGCTAGTGATTTTTATTTGATGCCCTGTAGACCAGAACCCCTCTCGATCGTCGGCACTCAACTCCTCGAAAGAAGAATTAATCAACTCCGCCGTTTGCAAATTAACCAGCAGGTAATGCACTCAAAACTTCTAGGAATCGTGTTTGTCGCCGCCAGTAGTAATGTCTTAAATATGTACTACAACCAAGTTATGCGCCGAGTTAATGATGATTTTGCCCCAGAGCAATTATTCAAGACTAAAATTCCCCTAGATGTCAATGTTGCCAAGGCGGTAGATAGCTTTAGCCCAGTGGTATTAAATAATCCTAATTCCTCTGGTTCCAAAGCCTTTATCAAGTTAGCAGAGGAAGTTATCCAAAAGATCAATCTAGTAAATGCTTAAAGCTTGGCAACCCCAAACCACCGCCGACGGCTCTATCACTTTCTTTTCACCGGAATTTCAGGAAACCTTCCACAGTAGTTCTGGAGCAGAGGAAGAAGCTCTCCACAAATTCGTGATGCCCTCTGGTCTGGCAACTCTGGCTCAGGAATGGATAGTTGGGCAAACTCCCCTAAAAATTTTGGATGTCTGCTATGGCTTGGGCTACAACACGGCGGCAGCCCTAGCAACGATCTGGCAAGTTAATCCCGCCTGTGCGGTAGAAGTTTTGGCGTGGGAATTGGAACTAACGGTTCCCCAAGCTGCTTTGGGATTTCTCAAGAGCTATCCACCCCCCATTCCTGAGCTTTTAACAACCCTTGCCACAGAGCTAAAGGTAGATATCCCTAGACTCCAAGGTAGGTTAGAAATTGGTGATGCTCGTAAAACTATACAGCGATCGAGTCTAGACTGGCGGGCGGATGTAATTTTTCTGGATCCCTTTTCTCCCCCCAAGTGTCCGCAATTATGGTCGATCGAGTTTCTGGCTCTCCTCGCCCAACACCTGCAACCCCAAGGCAAAATCATCACCTATTCCTGCGCTGCTGCCGTCCGGACTGCTTTGCTCCAAGCGGGGCTATACATTGCCTCTACTCCTAGTGTGGGCAGAAAAAATCCGGGAACGATCGCTAGTCCCTCCCCCCTAGAGTTTCCCCCCTTAACTTCTGCCGAATTGGAATACCTCCAAACCCGTGCTGCTGTCCCCTACCAAGACCCCCACCTAAAGGATGAGGCAGCTACTATCCGCCAGCGCCGCACCCAAGAACAAACTAGTTCTCATCTTGAACCCACTAGTAAATGGAAAAAACGCTGGTCATCGCCAAGAGCTACTTGAATTGTTTTCTTTACAATTTCTGGCAAAATATCTGGAATATCAGGAATACTCTGTCGGCTGGCATTTCTGATACTTTCCCAACGCCTTGTAGGGTTTTCATCAGCATCAATTATGATCCCTAGTATAGAAAGTCCAGAGGATTGCAATGCAGTGCTAATTTTATCTGCATCTACTAACTCTCGATCGCCTTTATTGCCTTTAATGTGCACAACTGTCTGTTTATCATTTATTTTCCAAACTACCCCATTTTTTTCAATTAATTCTGGGATTACCCGAATCTCTTGATTTCCTTCTACCAGAAGAATTTTCGGATGAGCTGCCATGTTCTACCGCACCTCAATCTCTTGTTCTACAGCGATCGCAATTTGCCGTTCAGTGAAAGCAATACTATGGGATTTTCCTTTTTCGATCCGATGGATCATAATCCCATCTTCACTAGGATTCTCAAGACTGGCGATCGCATCTAAACTCTTCCAGCAATCATCACTATGGGTTGTCGCAAAAACTTGGACATTCAGCCTTTTCGCAGTTTCCCAGATTAGTTTCCACATATCAGACATGGTACTGAAGTGCAGCCCCGTATCAATTTCATCAATTAACAAAACTCCATTTTTAGCATTAACAAGTGCTAATGTCAGCCCCAATATTCGCCATATGCCATCGCCCATACTCCCGATCGGTATCCTTTGATTACTATTAGAAAGTTTTTTTGACACTCCCACGGCTAAAGCACGTGGGATTCTTTAAGAGTCCAGAATCCGATTTTTCAGTCACTGTACCTTAAGGGCGTAGTCAATGCGCCCCTACCCATTC
>JAAUUE010000040.1 GCA_012031635.1 Coleofasciculaceae cyanobacterium SM2_1_6
ATAAACACAGTAATATTTGCTTGAATTATCCCCATGGGTCACTCAACAAGTGCACAAAACCATTGTGGACGATCGAGCCTCAGTGGTATTTAACGGGCGGATATTTGTAGGTAAAAAAGCCCAGGAAACAAAAGGCTGGACAAATCAGCCGCAATCTCGTGCTTTCGCCCAAGGCAAGGGTAAACACTAAACCCCAACTCGAAATCATTGCCGATAATGTCAAATGTTCCCACGGAGCGACGGTGAGCCAGCTAGATGGGGACGAGATTTTCTATCTCCAAAGTCGGGGATTAGACCAGGCGGAGGCTACTAGTTTACTGGTAGAAGCCTTTGCCCTAGATATTGTCAATAAATTACCAGTTCCTTCCTTGCGTCAAGTCTTATCCCGATGTATGGCTTGTAAAACTATGGTGTTTTAACTATAGCAGTCCTAAAGGATTTCACCCGCCTGCGGCGGGTAGAATCATCTAACCTAAAGGATTTCGCTCGCCTGCGGCGGGTAGAATCATCTAACAGCAGCAATCTAATTTAGAAAATGATTTAGGATCACTAGATAACCAAGTATTTAACTAGACAAATTAAATTAAAATCTATGCCTCTAATTCAGTCCAAAACTTTAGCTCCCAAAACTTTAGCTGATGCGGTGCGATCGGACTTCCCCGTCTTAAACCAATTAGTCAAGGGTAATCCCTTAGTTTATCTGGATAACGCCGCCACTTCTCAAAAGCCGATCGCTGTCCTTGAATCCTTGCGTAATTACTACGAACAGGATAACTCCAATGTGCATCGAGGAGCGCACACCCTCAGTGGCAGAGCGACAGATGCCTACGAAGGGGCGAGGGACAAAGTAGCCAAGTTTATCAATGCCGCCTCCCGTGACGAAATTGTCTATACTCGCAATGCCAGTGAAGCAATTAATTTAGTTGCCTACAGTTGGGGCTTAAATAATCTTCATGCCGGGGATGAAATCATTCTTTCAGTCATGGAACACCATAGTAATTTAGTTCCTTGGCAAATTGTCGCTCAAAAAACTGGAGCCGTCTTGAAATTTGTGGAATTAACACCAGATCAAGAGTTTGATCTAGAGCAGTTTAAGTCTTTGATTTCCCATGATACAAAATTAGTTGCAGTGGTCTATGTTTCTAATGCCTTGGGTTGTATTAATCCAGTGCAAGAAATTACAGAAATTGCCCATAGTTACGGTGCAAAAGTATTAATTGATGCTTGCCAAGCGGTTCCCCATTTAATTACCGATGTCCAGGCGATCGACTGCGATTGGTTAGTTGCTTCAGGGCATAAAATGTGTGCGCCTACAGGGATTGGTTTTCTCTACGGGAAGTTAGATATCCTGAACTCCATGCCCCCATTCCTAGGAGGGGGAGAAATGATTGCCGATGTGTTTTTAGATCATTCTACCTACGCCGCCCTACCCCACAAGTTTGAAGCCGGAACTCCCGCCATCGGGGAAGCGATCGCCCTTGGTGCGGCGGTGGATTATCTCACGGATATTGGCATGGATAAAATTCACGCCTAC
The DNA here is from genome assembly GCA_012031635.1 of Coleofasciculaceae cyanobacterium SM2_1_6. Taxonomy (GTDB): domain Bacteria; phylum Cyanobacteriota; class Cyanobacteriia; order Cyanobacteriales; family JAAUUE01; genus JAAUUE01. Next base: position 1,535 of record JAAUUE010000040.1, read on the forward strand.
GAAGCGGAGTTGAGCCAACATTTATTTGCCGGATTAGCCACAATTCCGGAAGTGCAAATCTACGGTCCCCAGCCCAACGCCCAGGGAGAAGGCAGAGCCGCCCTTGCTGCTTTTAGTGTGGATAAAGTTCATTGTAGCGATCTATCAACTCTCCTTGACGATGAAGGCATCGCCATCCGATCGGGACACCACTGCACCCAACCCCTCCACCGCATCCTTGGGTTAGCGGGTACTGCTAGAGCCAGCTTATACTTCTACAATACCCATGCCGAAATTGATATTTTTATCAAAGCTCTCCGGGAAGCGATCGACTTTTTTCAAGGTATTTCCTAAATTACTCTTCCTTTGCCAAACTCACTAACAAAAGTCAACCATAGGACGATTATTCTGACTCAAATCAGAGGGTAGATTACTTGAGGCAATTATTGCGGTGCTACTGTCGGGCGATCGAAGTGAAGTCGGCAAAGAAATTAGTCGAGAAGAAATCTAGGGAGCCATGATAGGTACCTATACCAATGTCATACTCCTAATTATGACAAAAGTATTATTACTTGTCCCCTATGGTGAGTCTGGTGTTTGAATAGAGGGGAAGTATATCGTGGAAATAGCGAGAATTTAGCATGAGTTTCAATGAAGACGACGGTTGATCTATTGTCAACGGGGGTGGATGTGCCAAGTTTGCGAAATGTGGTGTTTTTTAAGTATGTCCGATCGCCGATTTCCTTATTATGATCTGTATGATGTGTTGGGAGAGTTGGGTTATGGGTTGAATCCCCGGACAAGGATGATGAGGGTAATTGAGTTTTCCATGAAGCAGCAACTATGGTTAGATGACATGCCTGCCAGAACTGCGGCAACGATTAAAGCGATCGCTCAACAGTTTATCGCTTCGGGAATTGAGGGTTTAGAAAATCCGACAATTTTTCAAGTTCCAGAGGTGGTGAGGGCTGGTGGTTTACCTGCTTTGAAGTTGTTGGGTAAGCCAATGGCGATTATTCAGGAAACAAAAGTGAGGTTATTTGCTGCTTAGAGGTATTAATATAAAGATGAATAAATTGGATCGTTATCGCCAAATTATTCGCGCTGTGTTGTCGTGGTACTAAGGTAAAATACGAGTTATGACTAAGCTGACAAGAATTACTTTTAATCCGCAGATCATGGGTGGTCGGGCTTGTATTCGGGGCATGAGGATTACGGTGTCTTTGGTGCTAAATTTGCTGTCAAATGGGATGAGTGTTGCTGAGATTTTGGAATATTACCCATATTTGGAATCTGAAGACGTTTATGAGTGTTTGCGCTACGCTGCATTTTTATCGGATGAAGAGTTATATCCTTTAGCTCCTTTGGCGATCGCATGAGGTTTTTAAGACAACCGCGATCGTTTGTGTCGTTTGCCAGTTCAAGGATCTGATGAGTGAATATGACTGATAAAAATGGGGAATTGCCTAGAGGTTGGAAATCGGTTAAATTAGTTGACCTGTCTATAAATGGCATTATCAACGGAATATTTAAACATCGGCACGAGTTTGGTAGCAGTATACCTATTGTTAATGTTTACGATCTATATCAGGGGATGGCAGTAGACCTAAGTAAAGTTGAACGTGTCGAAGTTTCTGAGCAAGATTTTCAACGCTATCAGATTATTTCAGGGGACTTACTTTTTTGTCGTTCATCATTAAAAAAAGAGGGAATTGGCTGGTGTTGTTACGTCCCTGAGACTTCAGAGGCTGCCGTTTTTGATTGCCATATCATGCGGGTACGTCCAAATATTGAAGAGGTAATTCCTGAATTTGTTGCTTACTATTGGAGTCATCCAGATGTAAGAGTAAAAATCATTGAGAATTCACGAACTTCAACAATGACAACGATGAATCAGCAGGACTTAGCAAATGTAGATGTCCTGCTCCCGCCACTTCCTGAACAAAAACGCATCGTAGCCATATTAAATGAGCAGATGTCAGCAGTAGAAAAAGCCCGCACCGCCGCCGAAGCCCAACTACAAGCCGCCAAAACTCTACCCGCCGCCTATCTCCGTGAAGTTTTCGACAGCCCCGAAGCTCAAAAATGGGAGAGAAAAACATTAGGGGAAATCTGTAATATCAGTACTGGAACTACTCCCGCAACAGATAAGCTTCATTACTATCAAGGGAATGTACCATTTGCAAAGACTTCAGAGATAACAAACAACAAAATTGATAGAACTGAAATCTATATTAGTCAACAAGCAGTCAACGATTACAGCCTAAAAATTTATCCTGTTGGAACTGTTTTGATGGCTATGTACGGACAAGGCAAGACAAGAGGACAAGTAGGGATTTTAAATATTCCTGCTACCACTACTCAAAATGCTGCTGCAATTGTTCCTAGTAGCAACCTATTGTCAGAATATCTTTGGTATTGGCTGAGAGGACAGTATGAATATTTACGCAGCATTGGTTATCTAGGCGATATCTCTCATCTAAGCCTCAAATATGTAAAACAGATTGAGATACCTTTCACGACAATTATGGAACAAAAAAATATTGTGAAAGAACTTGATCAAAAAATGTCATCTGTAGAAAATTTACAACGATCGCTACAAGACCAACTCGACACCATCAAACAACTACCCGCCGCCCTGCTACGGCAAGCCTTTAACGGAGAGTTATGATTAATCCATGAGAGCAAAACAGGCAACAAATCGATAAAAATATGCAAATCACCCTCGAAATCCCTGACGATATCGCCCAAAGTTTAGAATCACGCAAAGACAACTTACCGCAAATTTTGGCACTAGGCTTACGGGAAATCACCGCCAACCCATCCACAGGCTTTACAGGACTGGCAGAAATATTAGAATTTTTTGCCAAACTGCCCACCCCTCAAGAAATCCTCAATCTGCACCTATCCCCCGCACTCCAAACCGAAATCGAAACCCTCCTTGAAAAAAATCGCACCACAGGACTAACCGAAAGCGATCGAAGACTATGGCAACACTATGAATTTATCGAACACCTAGTAAGACTAGCCAAAACCCAAGCCCTGCTCAGACTCCAACAAAGCCCATGAGCAGAACTTACATTTCATCAACCTTGCGTCGCACCGTCAGCGATCGTGCTCAAAACTGCTGTGAATATTGCCTCATCCCCGAAATGTTAGCCTTAGCAACCTATCAAGTCGATCACATTATTGCCGAAAAACACGGCGGCGCAACTACCCCAGAAAATCTAGCCCTGTCCTGTCCCCTATGTAACCAAGCCAAAGGCAGTGACATCGCCTCAATTGATCCCGACACAGGCGACACCGTGCGACTTTATCACCCCCGCACCGATAACTGGATAGACCATTTTCATCTCGAAAATTCAAGCGGCGCAATTTTGCCACTAACAGCGATCGGGCGTGTCACCGTGCAACTATTACGCATAAATCGACTAGGTAGCTTGCCCACCCGTCAAATCCTAGCCCAAGCAGGAATCATCAAAATCCCTGTCAAACATAGCCCAAACTCGTCAGAATAATAATAACCAGTTCACTAAAATTCCAATGGCAAAAGCAACAAAAAACGGTAACGGACGTAAATTTAATACCCAACAAAGCCTCGACGGATACATCAAATCCGCCTGCGACATCATGCGTCGATCGAACTGTGCAGGCGCTCTGCAATACGTCCCCGAACTCACATGGATTCTATTTTTACGCATTAGACCTCTTGTGTGAATAAGGAAAAAGCCCCTCATCCCCCAGCCCCTTCTCCCTAGGAGAAGGGGAGTAAGAGGAAAGTCCCTCTCCCTAGGGAGAGGGTCATGATTCATGCAAGAGGTCTAATATTCAGGTGGTTTACCCATTATTCAGATGTAAGATCAACAGTCCTAAAAACCCACATCCCATAACCAATAATTATTTACCCCCCTTACCTCCTTTACCTCCCCTTACCTCCTTTACCTCCCCTTACCTCCCTTTACCTCCCTTTACCTCCCCTTACCTCCTTTACCTCCCCTTACCTCCTTTACCTCCTCCCCCCTATGCCCCCCCTATCCCTTGCCTACCTAGGTCCCATTGGTACTAATAGCGAAACTGCGGCAATTAATTATTTGAATTGGCTCAAACAAAATACTGGGCAACTAGGAGAAATGTCCGCCTATGGGAGTATTGCCCAAGCGTTGCGGGCCGTGGCGACCGGAGAGCGGGATTTGGCGATCGTGCCTATCGAAAACTCGATCGAAGGAACTGTAGCTGTCACCCTAGATAGTCTCTGGCAGTGGGAAAACCTCAAGATTAAACAAGCCCTTGTTTTACCCATTGTTCACGCTTTGATCTCCCGTGCGAAGCAACTAGAGAACTTACAAATTGTCTACTCCCATCCCCAAGCCCTAGGGCAATGTCAGGGCTGGCTCGAACAATTTCTGCCCCAAGTCCAGAGGATCCCCACCAACTCCACCACCGAATCTCTACAATACCTAGGGGAAGATATTACCAAAGGAGCGATCGCTGCACCTAGAGCGGCTCAACTGTATGACTTACCAGCCTAGCGGAACGGATTAATGACTATGTTGATAACTTCACTCGTTTTTGGATTGTCGGTTTAAGTACCAACACGATCGGTAGTCATACTTCCCTCGCTTTTAGTGTCCCAGCCAATGTCCCCGGAGCCTTGATGCGTCCTCTGCAAATCTTTGCTAGCCGGGGGATTAATATGAGCCGGATTGAATCTCGTCCTACCCGCCGCTCCTTTGGAGATTATTTATTTTTTGTGGATGTGGAGGCTGATCTAGAGTCGGAAGCTCTAAAGTCTGCTTTAGAAGAACTGGGGGGACATACGGAAATGTTAAAGATTTTTGGGAGTTATAACATTATGTCTTAGGGGAAGGAGGTAAGGGGAGGTAGAGGGAGGTACAGGGAGGTAAGGGGAGCTACAGGGAGGTAAGGGGAGAGTAGTTTTGAGCCTTTAGCGGTTATTGAGCCTAGCTGAAGTGCGGAACCCAATTTAGGTTTTAATTTTGTGGGGTTTTCCTGAGCTAATCAAATTTACAGCTTAAAATAAGAATTATTGGTGAGTTATAGTTGCTAGAAATTTTAAGTAAGTTTCAGGGTAATTTAGGATGTATGGGGTTGCAAGTCCTGCTTTTCAAGAAGAATAAAGAGTATTGATCGTATTGAGATAGAGAATTCGGATCAAGATAAGGGATCATAGAGGACTATGCAGTATTTGGAGCAGCAGGAATGGTTATTAACTAATGGCACAGGTGGGTTTGCCAGTGGGACAGTGAGTGATGCCCGGACGCGGACTTATCATGGTTGGTTAATGGCAGCCCTGGAACCACCGGGGTCACGGCGACTCCTACTATCTCATCTGGAGGCAACTCTGCAAGTCCGGGAGACTATTACGAAACTGGGGACTAATTTTTGGACTGATGGGGAAGTTGCGCCCCAGGGCTATCATTCTTTGCAATCTTTTACGATCGAGCCAGTCCCGACTTGGGTTTGGCAAAAGCACGACTGGCTCTTGAAACGGCAAATTTTCTTGCCCCACGTCAACCCAGAAGCCTCGGAGGTTCCGCAACGGATATTGATTCACTACACCTATCAAGGCAGTGTGCCAACGAAATTAATGCTCCGCCCGTTGATTGCCGATCGAAATTTTCACCATCAACAATTGGCAGCCCATGGTTACAAATTTAATCAATACCCCCACCAAAATCCCTATCAAAGTCAATCCCCACCCCATAATCCCCTCTACAAGCGGAGCAGTGATCAGTACCATAGCCCTCAACAGGTACATTTTCAGCTCGTAGCCCCGATGGTGGGTACGCCTTGGCTACTACGTTGGAGCCGGGGGGAATACCAAGCGAATAATTACTGGTACGAAAATTACTTTTATCCAGAAGAACAGAAGCGGGGGTTAGCCGATCGAGAGGATTTATATAATCCGGGGTTACTAGTTGTCGATCTGGCTCCGGGGGAATCAGTCACCCTAGAAGCCCGTTTAGGAGCTATGGATCTGTTGTTGCCAGTTTTGCAAGAAGCCGATTTTCACCAAGCTCTCAAACAAGAGCAGGAGCGCCAACAGCAGTTAATTACCCAAACCAAGCTCCCCCCCAAAGCTGGACTGCCGCAGTTAATTAGGGCGAGTGATCAGTTTTTAGTGGCTCGGCTGTCTACCCGTAGCTCCACGGTGATTGCTGGCTACCATTGGTTTGATGATTGGGGGCGGGATACCCTGATTGCCCTGCCGGGCTTGACCCTGACCACCCACCGCTTTGACCTCGCTCGGGGCTTGTTGCAAACCATGAGTCACTACTGCCGGGATGGATTAATTCCCAATACATTTCCTCAAGGGAAGACTGAGCCGATCTACAATGCCCTCGATGCTTCCCTATGGTGGATTGAAGCCCTTGGCTTGTACTTGGAGACCAGTGGGGATTGGGAATTTTTGCGGGAGCAGTATCCGGTGGTGCGGAAGATTTATAAAGCGCTGGCGGGGGGAACCAAATTTAATATCCGGGTGGATGCGATCGATGGTCTGTTGACTTGGAATGAATCAGGGGTTGCCATTACGTGGATGGATGCCTTGGTGAATGGCTCCCCCGTGACTCCCCGATGCGGGAAATGTGTGGAAATCAATGCCCTGTGGTATTCAGCCCTCTGTTGGGCAGAGCAATGGGCGAAATTTCTTGATCTGCCGCAGCAGGTAGAAGTGTATGCCCAAGTTTCTCAGCGAGTGAGATTATCTCTGCAAAAGTTCTGGAATCATCATCAAGGTTATTTCTACGATGTGATCAGCCCAGAGGATCTCCTCGATAGTAAAATCCGCCCCAATGGGATTATTGCCCTCGCTCTCCGTCACTGTGCTTTTAGTCCAGAACAGGGTCGGGCTGCCCTGCAAATGGCAAGCGATCGCCTCCTCACTCCCTACGGTTTGAGAACCCTAGACCCGGCTGACCCTAGCTATCGTGGCTCCTATCAGGGCAATCCCGGCGATCGAGATGCTAGTTATCATCAAGGCACGGTGTGGGTCTGGCTTTTGGGCAGTTTTCTACGAGCATGGCAAAGGTTTTATCCCGAAACCAAGTTGAATTTTGATTTCCATCCCTTGTTAAATCATTTCCAGCAAGAGGCAGGCTTGGGTTCAATTTCCGAAATTTTTGATGGCGATTCCCCCCATCATCCCCGTGGAGCGATCGCTCAGGCTTGGTCGATCGCCGAAGTTCTCCGGGAATACAGCCAATTTGAAAATTAGTTTCTAAACTATAGTGCTCCTAAATCATTTTCTGAATTAGATTGCTTCTGTTAGGTGATTTCACCTGCCTGCGGCGGGTGAAATCATTGGGGATTGCTATAGTTTTCAAATCAGTCTTAAGGAGTAGTTAACTGTCTTTGCCATTCTTGGATTTGGGCTTGGGCGAGGGGATAAGCAGAGCTATCTGTGGGAATACTTTGGGCGGTGGCGATCGCTACCCGAATATCAGTCTGGGACTGTTCTCGAGCCGTAGCCAGGAGTAATTCCCCCAGATCTTCCTGTCCACTATCTTGAGTCGGATTAGGAATCCCCGCCACCTCTGGAATCACATAATTACGAGGCTGACCATTCTCTAAGGGAGTAGTACTACCTAGATTACTTTGCCAAGTGCGGATATTAGTTTGGGCTTGGCTATACAAAGCTCGACCGTTAGTAATTTGGGAGGCGAGACTAATTGCCTCAGCGTAGTTTCCAGCCCGGGCTAGGGCTTGGGCTTGATCCAGAGAAGGCTGGTCTTGATCGCTTTCTAGTCTGGTACTCCATTGGCTAATTTTATCCTGAGCTTCGCGGTAGAGCGCTCGGTTCGGGGCAATCAGGCTAGCTTGTTGAATAGCGGCTTGGTAGGCTTGGGGAGTGCCGCCCACGGCAAGCTGTTCAGCACGGGTGAGGATGGGGCGGTCTTCGTTGCCTTCTAACTGCTCTGTCCAACGGCGAATTTGGCTCGTGGCTTCGTTGTAGCGGGGGCTAGCCCGGGGGACTAATTGGGCTTGGGCGATCGCTGCCACCAGATCCATCGGTCGTCCAGAACTTGCTAGTTGTCTGGCTCGCTCTAAACTCTGGAGTCCGTCAATTTCCTGCCGCCACCGCGAAGAAAGCCTTTGGAGGCGATCGGCAAAGGGGCTGGCTTGATCAATGCGTTGAATCCTCGCTAGGGCTGCTTCTAAGCCCCCGGAAGTCCCCTCTTGGGATTTAGCCACCGCTTGAGCAAGTTCATCTAAGCGTCGAGCCTCTGGGGTATCTACTACCCGTGCGAGGCGATTGGAAATCTGAATAATTCCTTGCCAATCTTCGTTATCTAGGCTGGTTCTGGCAATATTAATTAATTTATCACTGGCTTCGCCAATGATTTTTTGGGCGGGGTTGTAGGCATAACTATTGGGATTGACGGCTTTGGATATCTCGATCGCCTCAATTAGATTAGAAATACTGCCCATACTCACCAATTGATAGGCTCGATTGAGTTGCTTGGCATCTTCCCGCGCTTGCTTGCCTTTTTCCAGTAGTTCTGTGTATTTATTCTCAGCCCAGTAACGATTGGGCAGGCTTAAAAGTTGGTTGGAGTAGCGAGTAGCCGCCGGCCAGTCCCCATCCCGGAGCGCTTGCTCAGCCTGTTGATAAAGCCCATCAGCCTGCTGCCAGAGTTCTCGCCATGCTTTGATCTGTTGCTCCACAAGGGCATAGGCGGGAGTATGGGGGGGAATCTTGCGGGCGGTGGTAATGGCAGTTTCTAGCTGCCCTTTTTGAAAACTAGCATCAGCCAAATTCAGCACATCCTTTGACCACTGGGCAATATACTCTTCCACAAAGGGTGCATTGGGGTGATCAGGAGGAATATCTTTTAGGAGAGCGATCGCTTCAAGGAGATCATTCACGGTTTGCTTATTGGCCGCCAACTCTGCACAGTAAACCCGCATAGGAACAGAAGCCGTGGGCAAAAACAGACTAGGACAATTGGGGAGGGTAGGCAGTTTGAAAAGTACCATCACCGCCCCCACACCAGTTCCCATGGTGAGAATTAAAACTAGCAAAGCCCAAAAAGACCAACCAACCCGTAAACTAATTTTTCTTTTGGGAGGCTCTGACGACGGCGGCGTTGCAGGAATCAGTTCCCTCGGTTCCTGAACTAGGGGCAGAGTATCCACCACCAGCCAATCCGCATTACGCATTTTCCTGATCCCCCCAGACTGGGGTAAGGGTAAACTTTTAGAGTCTTGGGTATATCTGGAATCTTTGGAATATCTAGTCATAACTCACACCGTAAAAACCTTTGCTCTAAACTATGCGGCACTATAATTAATTGCCCAAAGCTGGTTTGCTTAATTAATCTAATTTATCTTAACTCAGATCAAAAATACACCATATATTACTAAGCAGGGTACTCCGAACTTCAGTTTCTACTGTTTCGAGCATTACCCCCTATAGCGATGGATCGCAAAATTCTTTATTTAAAGATTGATAACACCAACTGGGGCGGCGTAGCAGGTTAAATGTATCGAGATATCTAACAACTTGACTAGGATCTTCAACTTTAGCAACCGCATCAGCCAATAGACCAACACGTTTATTCAAATCCCATAATGGATGTACAACAATAACTTTTTTGTCACCTAACGTAAATCCAACAAGTTCTCCAAATTGCTGTGGTGAACAATAACTAAATGAGGAACAGAAGGTATCTCGCAGTTTAGTTGCCGTATCTAACCAACCATCAAGGTCTGGTGTATCAAAACTGCCATCTAGTCCACAAGAGAAATTATCTTTGGCTAAAACTCGTAATAAAGACATTCCTAAACGCCAATCTAGCAAGCCGTGATAGTTCATGTTGCGATATTGCTGTAAGCAGTCATAGCAGGATGAGTCACATTTTTGGCGATGCTCATCTGACATTATTGCCGCCGCAAAGCTGTTTTTAGAGTTTAGGATTTTTTCTTGGAGGATGTCTTTCCAATGTTTAGCTAGCCAATCAGTAAATCCTGAGCCATTAGCTAGACGATCGCTAATTACAAGTTCTCCAACTTTTGCACCGTTTAGATCAACCTGCCGTAAACCGCTAACATCTAATTCTTCGGGATCGATGTCTAATTCTTGTGCCGTAACAGAGCGAACGATAAATGCGGCAGAGTAGAAAGCGGCTTTTATTGCCGAACCGTGGGGAATGGGATCAAGGCATAAGCCTTCTGGGACTTTCACAGGCTGGATACGCAGAACACCTGTAGTTTTAGGGGCAACAATAGCTATCGATTCAATTTCACCCGTTTTAGCAAACTTTACACCGTTAGTCTTGTTCTGAAAGTCCTTATCAATCCACTGATCAGACAACATTTTTTCGCCATGTCCAAAGGAAGCCTTACCTACTGCGCCTTTAAATAGGTTGCCACGATTATCGTTTACACGGAAAACACGACCTGCTTCAGAAAAAGCTCTCTGAGTATTTGTATCACTTACCAATTTAAACTCTTGAGGCTCAGACTCAGCTACACTGCCAGCACCTGAAATCAAGATATCGTACTCAGTTTTGGCATCAGCACCAGAATTAAGGCTAGTACGGAAAGCTAAAGGTACAGCCCATTGAAAAATACGAAATCCTTGTTCTTCCGTTGCTTGGCAATTTGGACATTCTGTACGTGTAATCGGACTTTCTGAGGTTTCTGTACATTGGCAGCGTTGACATCTCAACATCCATTTACGGCTAGAGAGAGGTTCGGCAGCAGGTCTTAATCCATTTTCTTTGTCTGGTAGTAATGGGGCTGTAAAACCGATCGAGGTATAGATTCGCTTATCTTTAGTCTTTTCAGCACCAGGAGAAAATTCGGTGATGGCTAAGTCTAAGTCCCGGTCTATGGTTGCAACTTTCTGTTTTCTGGATGGATCATGATGGTATAAATCTCTAACTCTTGAAGGCATTCCATACATGGGCAGAACACCACCTTCAGCTAAACGTTCTGCTATGCCGTCACCTGTTAATTCTAGATTATTGATACATTCTGTAACCTTATTGAACAAATCTTGGCGTATATAGTTCTCTAGCTGGGCTATATCAACATTTTGAACACCGATCAACAAAGCTTTTGCGATCGCAGTTACCTCCAGAGAAGTTTCTAGCCACTCCTGAACTTTTTGGCGGCGATCGTCTTGTTTCTGCCAATCTTTAACTGTGCCGAATTCGCCATGACTATCTGGTTTTTTGTCATATTCCCAATAATCAACACCCGCATCCTTAAAAGCACGTCTAAGACATTCTTTTGCTAATAAACGCTGGATAATTTCAACTGGTGACATTGAAAGAAATGGAACTGGTGGTGGATCGCCTGTGATTTTTTCTGGATGTCGATAATAAAATTCATCGTGGGAGCGTCCCCGGCAGAGGGTTAGGGAAATTGCAAAAGGTTGTCCACGCCGACCTGCACGACCTGCACGCTGTTGATAGTTAAAGCGCATTGGTGGCATATTTGCCATGACTACAGCCATCAAACTACCTATATCAATCCCAACTTCCATCGTTGTTGTGACACTGAGAATATCGATCGTGTCTACAACTTTTATAAATTTTTGTTCACCAATATCAAAAACAATATTGCGAAAATGTCTTTGTCTCTCGGCTTGATCGTCAGTTTGTCCAGTTAATTCTTCACAATGCAGTCTTATTGGCTGCCGTTTATTCACAGCTTCAATAGCGTAATAATTACTCTCAGATAAAGAAGAACAGGTTTTATTGGGTGTGATTGGCAATATTTTCAAGCAATTTGTACAAATCCCACCAGAAGGATGTAAATGATGACGTTGACATGAATTACATTGCCATACAGGATCATCAGGCATAGCAACTCTCACTGATAAATACCTAGGGTCAAGCTTTAAGTAGAATTGCTTACCTTCGATATGGATAGCTGACCATAAAGAATCTTTTAACTGCTGCTGTGAAACTCCATTTTTATCAGCACATTTTTCAACATACTTTCTTAACTTTGCTCGTGCATCACTCCAATTTTTCCAATCCTTGAGTTCATATTCTTGAGGTTTTTGTTCGTATCTATATAACTCGCCTAAAATTCGGATACAACCATCACAGATATTTTCAAATATTGAAGTTTCAAGTCCACATTGATTAGGATTATTTATCTTTAATCGAATATGTCCTAATCCAGATTCTTCAATACCAAAATAGATGCGAGTAAAAAGTGTATTACATAACTCAGATTGCACTTTTTCTCGAAGTTTCCTCTTTCCCTCATCTGCGTTAGGTGATATATCATTTTTCCAGTCACCACTTTGAAAATCTAATAACTCAGACCAATTGTGGTCTCGTCCATCATATTTAAACTCTTGATATTGAACATCATTACCAGCAGGATTAACCCCTAATTTTGCCAATCGCTGAATTAAGTACCCAGGAGATTGCTGATTATCAATCCCTTCAAATAGCACTCGTAATGGAACAGTACATGTACTTCCTATTTCTTGAATTTCATTGAGTAAATTTTGAGCATTTTCTTTTCTTTGTTGAAATAGTTCTATATCTTCTGAGTCTAAATTGTGTGGAATAGGTTTATTAGAATTTTTAATCGCCTTGCGTATTTCTTCAACTACATTTGGATTACGTTGATCAAATAATTTAGCTTCAGTAGAATTAGGCTGATCATAATTTTGAATATCTTCTAATAAAGATAATTTACCTATTGCTAATTGTCCAAGTTCATCAAAAATAGCTTCTCGTATCAGGTCATCGTAATGAGATCTTTCAATTCCATTAGATATCGAGGCAGCATCTTCTCGACTATCAGAAAATATGACTAATTTACGGGAATCTGTCTCATCGGGCAATTGGTAAAAGAGTTCTTTAGATAGCAATTGACTAATTTTAGAAAAACCAGTCCGAAACCCTCGAACAGGAGATTGCTTTTTCTTCTGCGGGTGGCTATAGTCAGTAGCACAACAAGGACAAACAGACGGCAATGCTTTAATCCAGTTTGGCTCTGCTGATGGTTTACCTCGTAAATTAAACAGGGAACCTTTAACGTAATAATCTTCCTCAGCTAGTTCAGGGTCTTCTAAAATCACTTGACCATTTCGAGTATCTAAAGATGCTTTATCCCAGTATGCTTTTCCTCCACTACCACTCTTTGCTGGTTGTGTCCAGCCTTGACGGACTTCTTCATGAATATTCCTAGACGGCCAAAATACGGCAAATTCTGAATAACTACGACGATCAAGAGCTACAGATGTTTTACGATCGGGAATACCTTCAATATCTGGCTCTGTGGGTAAAAGTTCCCAATCTGCTTTGTTTTCGAGTTTGAAGCGATTACCTCCAAAAAATACTGTGCCACATTGTTCACAGTAGAGTAATTCTAAAACACGGTATTTATTATCATAGAGAATAGGAGGGTTTTCTACAAAAAGCTTACCCACGGGTCGATTTTCACTTTTTTCCTCCTCTTCACAGCCATAATTTGGTCTAGTGCAAGCCCAAAGCCCTTCAATATTTCTGAAAAACCAGTGCATTCTGAAAGATGGTAACGATGGTAACGAGGTGTTTTTACTCAAACCACGAGTAATCAATAATCCTCTTAATGCTTTCATTAATGCAAGTTCGTTTTCTTTAGGGTCTGAACTTAAACTTCCGAAAATTTTCTGGGCAAAATCAGCGATCGCTACTGCACGAGGTTTTTGATCAATTTCACAAGCCTTGATCATCCTAGAGCCAACAGCAAGACTTTCTGACTCCATAATCTGCTGGCATTGATTGTATATAGGAGTTTGCTGCAAATCCACTATATTTCTGTTTTCATTTAGAGATTCAGCTAAATCAATAAATGGCTGACTATCAATAAATTCTCCTGTTTCAAAACTAGGAATTGGTTCAGACTTACCTTCTATAATCTGATCAGCCCCCCATTCTGTACCAAAAAACTGATCTAAAAACTCTAAACTATCTGAATCATTCGGCTCTAGAGAAGCACTAGAGGCAAGAATCCTAAGTTTAGGATGACCGGGGTAAAGTCCTAATCGCTCTAGTAATAGTCGCAACAAATAAGCAACTTCTGTCCCTGTTGTCCCCCGATATAAGTGCAACTCATCCACAATTAAATGAAAGATACTATCTTCTTTCTCTAACCATGCCTTAGTTTTATCAAAAATATTCTTATCCACATCTCGCATCAACATAATACTGAGCATGGAATAGTTAGTAATCAAAATATCTGGTGGAGCATCTTGCATATCCCAGCGACAGCGCATTTCCGAGCCATCTAAACGAGGAAAGAAAAATTGTACTTCCTTGGCTAATTCTTGAGCTTTCTGTGTTGCTTTCTCAATACTGTAGCCTTGCTGTAAAAACTTCTCCCGCTCATCATTCTCAATTTTTTGAGAGTGTAAATTAGCAGCATCAACCGATAACTGCATCTTCTTTATAGCTTCTAGTAGTTCATTAATTTTTTCCCCATTAGGATTACTAATCTTTTTCCCTTTTGTAGGCTTGTTTGCTTCACGTCCAGCTACAGGCGTTACCCCGTTATAGCGACCAAAATAAATCCTATTGCCTTTTCTGTTTCTACTAAACCACTCTCTCGCTTCGTCAGAATCCAAAGCCCGTCGTAGTCGAGTAAGTTGGTCTTCAACCAAGGCATTCATCGGATATAAAATCAAAGCTCGTACCGCAGCATCACGGGTTTCATGACCTCTTTGTGAAACTCGATAAGAACGCTTAAAACTGCGTTTTGTATTTACAATAGGATTACATTCATTCTGCCAATCCTCATTTTCCCACCAGTCGTTTAGGTGAGGGTGTTCAGTATTAGGTGCTTGCCAGTTTCTTGATTCTTTTGCAAGGTAAGCAAATAAAGGTAATAGAAAAGATTCAGTTTTTCCCGAACCAGTACCCGCCGTTACTACCACATTTTGCCCCGCTAATGCTTTACTCAGCATCGTGACTTGATGGTCGTAGAGTTCGTATTGACCAACTAGTCCACAGGCAGCAAGACTCTTAAAATCCTGCAAAGCCGCTTCATCCAAATTAGGTACGTCGTCAAGCTGAATATTGCCGATCAACTTGCCAGATGCTGAATAAAGTGGCCGAGGCTCAATCCAAGGCTTTTGATAAAATGCACGAGTTTTCTCGTAATAGCCTTTCTCTCTCTTGCTCAATTTCAGGAAACTGAGTTCCAAAAGCAGTCTTGACATACAAAATCAAGTTGTCACGAATCTTTTCAAAAGCACCAATGGGATCTTGCATGGATTATCTCTGTTTTTCGATATCTAAAGATTGAATGATCAGGGTTTGGCTCAACTTAGCGGCAGTCATTTCAGCAATCTGGGGTGGAATTGCATGAAATAATTTAAAACCTTTAGCTTTTGGCAATGATTTTGCTAAAGAATCAATCTTGTCTCTATATTCTGGCACATACCCAGAGCAAAGGGTTAAAGCTCGCTCTAGCAAGCATGGTAATTTTGCCCCACTAGGCACAACCATCACAAACTTACGCTTATCATAAACCAGAATATTTAAGTGAAGCGCACTCAAAACCGCATAGCGTCCCCAGTCACGATCTATTTCCGTATGTTCAATCTTCACATTTTGCCCCATTCGCCGAAAATAATGGGTCTGGGTGTTACGGGTTGGATGGATGTATTGACGAAGACGGATAATAGAGTCAGGATATTGGCTAGTCTGGAATAGCAAAGAATTAGTATTAAAAGTCTGGTGTTTCTCCCAATTGAGTTCAGGATCATTAGACCATTTGCGAGTTGCGAGGTAATCCTGAAGACTACCAGAGAAATTTAAGATTTCCCAAGCGGCGGGGTTTTCTTTAAAATGAATCTTGAGCGAGTCTGCAATTTTTCTCAACTCTTCAACATCTTCTACTTGAACAGTAATCCGTCTTGGTATTAATGATAGAGCCTTATCTGGCTCGATTTCGACCTTGATGTGATTACCCAGAGAATTACAAATACCTGTGATTTGCTCAAGGGTTTGAGGCGATCGCGCCCCTGCTAAAATTGCTTGGGGAAAACCCGCACAAGGCAATCTAACCAATACAGGAGGAGCTACATAAACCCTATTATCTGTGAAATCAAACTCACAATGCCCCAAAGACTGGAGTGATCGCACCACTTTTTGTCTTTTATTGTTAATATCTTGTTTTTCTAAGTCGCTAACACTGGCGATCGATGTATACAAGGAGCTAAAAGCTGATTTAAAAGCAGTCCAACTCATTTCCTGCTTGGCTGACAAAACATAAAGCAATCTATCACTACTAAACACGCTCCGCCTCCTTTTCAAATCTTTTCCATAGGCTTCGTAAATCAGGTTGAGTAGGTAGATAAACTGTTTTACGTTCTCCCCACAACAACTTTTTCCACTCTTTCAATCTTTTCCTATCTTTGCAGGTTTCTGAAATAGGCTCGGATTCAGTCAAATTGCCACCACAGAAAAAGACTTGACTACGGCGACCCTTTGAAATAATCCAAACAGGTGTCCAATCTTCGGGTATTGAGCTTGATATTTGACCAGTTTTTCTACCTATAAAGATAACCCTTTGTTTTCCTTGAATAGGCAGCAAGGTATTGAAGTTAAAATTAGGACAATCAAAGTCTGTCACCAAAGTGCCAGTAATCCCGCACGGATCATTACTATTTGTTAAGCGATCACCAAAACGATCGGCTCTATAGTTGATTTCTTTAAATTGCCAAGAAATATCATCAACTAAAGATATAGAGGCACTTCTAACCGTATCTTCGCCCCGTTTAGCTTTAATTAGTAATTCCAGTGAATCTAGAGGCAATTCATAGATACCATTATCATCACAATCTAGTGGGATATCATTGCAAAGAATTTGAATAGAGCCGTTATTACCTTGTAAAACCAGTTTCGGCGGTGCAAATTTGAAAAACTTATTGCCTCGACTAACCCGAATTCCACCCACAAGTTCTAAGCGCAATATATTCGGGAACGACATTACAGGATATGTATATTTAATTGGCTCATCGCTACAAGCCAAGCGTCCCCTAAAAAAATGCCATCTATTGGGTAGACCGTGAGCGATCACTAATTTTTCAAAACCTTGACAGCTAGATTTGCCCCACTCCGTAAGTAACTCTAGACAATCTTCATGGGCGGCTAAGTAAAACTGTCTCTGTACAGGCAATTGACGCACTTCGACCAAACCTGATAATCCCTCACTATTTCCATCAATAAATATCCGAATTAGAGATGCTGGCAACCGAAAACACCATTTTGAATCAGGCGATCGCATCTGCACACCCTGCGCCCAATCTAAACTAGATGCATCTAATCTTTGATCATTAACTGTTGTAATTGGAGAAGACCAACCATCACTATATTCTTCACAAGAAAAAGACTGATTATTCTCTAACTTTAATGACAAAGCATCTTCAGGAAATTCCCGCTTAGTTCTACAGCGCAAAGTGAAATTAACACATCCTGCGACTCGATCGATATGGCAACACAAACTCAAAGAGCCATAGACCCGTCCTATTTCGCTTGAAGAATCCTCAATATATCCATCCCAATCACGCAACTCATCAATAATTATTTCGAGTAAAGCCTGTCTTACATCGTTTGTATTACTGTTCGTTTCTTTAAGTAGCTGTAAAGTTCGAGGTAATAAGTGGTTACGCCCATGCTTGCTCACTAAGGCACTAACCTCCTCCTGTTTTGGCGGAGCAATTGAATCCAAGTTAGCATCAGCAAAAATGCAGGGAAGCGATCGACGCTCTTTTTCACTTAAAAGCGTTTGTGCTAGAGGCAATCCAATATGCCTGTGGTTCCCAATAATTCTGCAAGTAAATACTCCTAATTCACCAGATTTCTCCTCATTTGCCCAACGCTCTAAGCCTTGCCATAATTGACACATGTTACTGAAATCAGGATAAGTCCCTGTAGCAATAGGCTCATTCAATAGCTTTCTCAATCTTGGGTAGTATGATTTAGTGTCAAAATCTCCTTCAATGCCAGCCGCAAGGACAAATAGTGCTAAGTAGCCAATGTAAGAAGGATATTTAAATCTTAGTGTCATGCTCCATAACGCATCTTTGACAAATTCCTTCAGATTGCTCCTTAGCCCTACGACCAGTCTTAACAGCAT
>JAAUUE010000423.1 GCA_012031635.1 Coleofasciculaceae cyanobacterium SM2_1_6
GCGCTGGTGGCTTCATCGAGAATTAATAAGCGGGGATTTGGTCGGATCGTCCGGGCGATCGCAATCCTTTGGCGTTGTCCCCCCGAAAGTGCGCCCCCCCCGTTCGCCGACTCTGGTGTTGTAGCCATTGGGCAGTTTCATAATAAAGTCGTGAGCTACCGCAATCTTCGCCGCCATGATCATTGTAGTTATCAATGAGGATTTGTCCTGCTTGGGGTTCGTAGAGCCAGGGAAGCAGCTTCGTCATTCAATAATCACATGATTAATTGAAGAATATTATAATATTATTAAGATAGAAATAGTCCCCCTTCTAAATCTATGACTTTTAATGAAGACTTCAGAGTGAAAATTCCCTCAGTATTACATCTAAATCGTCTAGGATATCAATATTTATCATTAAAGAGTGCAGTTTGGGATAAGGCGACTAATATTTTTACGGATATTTTTAGAGAGAGTATTGCTAAAATCAATCCACACATTGAAGAGGGAGATAGCGATCGATTGTTGTCAGAAATTCATTTTTCTCTAGAGAATGAAGATTTGGGTAAGACTTTTTATGAAAAGCTGCTTGATCAGTCGGGGCTTAAGATTATTGATTTTGCCAATTTTGAAAACAATATTTTTCATGTGGTGACGGAACTAACTTATAAAAATGGGGATGATGAGTTTCGTCCTGATATTGTAATACTAATTAATGGAATGCCTTTGGCTTTTGTAGAAGTCAAAATTCCTAATAATAGAAACGGAATGCTGGTAGAGAGAGCGCGTATTAATACTAGGTTCCAAAATAAAAAAATTAGACAGTTTGATGAAGCTTCTATTGGAGCTATGGTAATTTGTGATAGCTCTGAACAGGCGAAAATGCTCTACGAAGTATTTCAAGAAAAGCTAGAGAGTGAAATTTCTGAGTCCATCAAGAAAACAAAGAAGCTTAAAAATAAAGTTAAGACTGCGGCTTTGATTCTCTATGATATTGGGACAAAGGAGGAGCGGAAACACTGGGTTGAGGAGTTTAAGGAAGGCAGGATCGATCTGTTATTTGTTTACAATATGCCACTGACAGGGTTTGATGCAAAGCGATTGAAAAAGCTCTACTTGGGGCGTGTAATCAAGAAGCATAATTTATTAAAGGCTAAGTACGATCGTGATGCTAAGTATGCAAGGTTGCATAAACGATTAGTTGAGTGGGGTAAATTGTCGGCAACGGAGCGTAAAATTTGTGAGGTCTTGCTGGGGTTAAAAAATTGATGCTGATGGCTTTGTTTTGCAAAACACGAGGATTCTCAATAACGAGGTTTATTTTAGTAGAGAGATGATTCGTTTGCTGATTGCTCAGTTTACGCAGCAAAATATCAATCTAAATGCAGAAACCTCAAGCTATATTAATAATCTGGTTGTAAAGGAATATATGAATGAATTTAATGGAGGGTAGGATTTACAGCCCAAAGTCCTGTAGCTTATGTTTTGAGATTTAATTTTTGAGGTTTGATTTTTGAGAATAGCAAAAGGAGATTTAATTTTATGACACAAGCAATTACCCTACCTAATGTCTTAAATGAGCAGCAGATCGATCGAAACTTAATCTCTTCGCAAGGGATGACCGATGAAGAGTTTATGTCTTTGCCTGACGATGGAAATCGTTATGAATATGTTGATAGAGAATTAGTAATTGTGGCAAATTCTGGTTTAGAGCATGGATATTTAGCGTTGGTACTGGGGTATTTTTTGACAGGTTTTGTGAGAGTAAATAAACTTGGAGTAACCTGTGATTCGAGTACGGCTTTTAAGATGAAGACAGGGAATAAGCGATCGCCTGATCTTGCCTTTATCGATCGCTCAAGGTTGCAGGGGGTAAAGCGTTTGCCAAAGGGATTTTTTGAAGGTGCGCCGGATCTTGCCGTAGAGATTATTTCGCCTAGCAATACCTTTGAGGAGATTCATAATAAGCTGGTGGAATATTTTGAAAATGGAACTCGGTTGGCATGGGTAATTTTGCCTGATGAGGAGTCGGTATTGGTGTATCATCAACCTAAGCCATCACAGTTATTGAAGCTAGAGGATAGCCTAGATGGAGAGGATGTTATTAGTGGTTTTAGTTTGGCTTTAACTGAGTTGTTTCAAGAGTTATCTTTTTAGATGGAGAGTTAAATGATGATTGCTGAAGAATTTCAAACTATCGTATTAAATGGAAGTATTCATATTCCTGATTATCTTAAAACAGAATTTGAAGGTTGCAAAGTCAAAGTCATTGTTCTTAAGTCTAATTATCAAAGTGATTTACCTTTTAACCTACGCCAGCTTTTTAAAGATACACAATCATTACCACAAAGCCAAGCAATATCTGAAGCAGAAATTATTGCAGAAGTTACAGCTTATAGATTTGAATCATGAGAATTATAATTGATACAAATATTCTTATTTCTGCGATTCTTAAAGATAGAACTCCTGAAAAAGTAATCTTATTTATAGTTGAGAATAGTCAATTTGAATGGTTAGTTTCAGCAGAAATACTAGAAGAGTATAAATCTGTCATCAGTCGTTCAAAGTTTAATTTACCAAATGCTATTATCAATAAGTGGCATTTAGTATTTGATACATTAACGAGTTGTATTGAGGTGAATGAGGAAATAAATTTTCCCAGAGATCAAAAAGATGCTAAATTTTTAGCCTGTGCGATCGCAGGATCGGCAATTTTTTTTATTACGGGAGATCAGGATTTTTCAGAAGCACAAAAAATTGTAAATACGATAATTATTTCTGTTAATGATTTCGAGCGTATTGTTTGTCAAGGAATTTCAAAAGAATAGAGCTTTTATATGAATCAACTCAATGATACGGATTTTGGACAGAAAATTAGAGAGTTAATTGATGGACTGAAGGGAATTTGTGCTTCCTATGGGTTGGGGAATGATGGCAATGAGTTTAAGATTATTACTCAAGTATTTCTCTATAAGTTGATGAATGATAAGTTTGCTTTTGAGGTGAAGCAAATTGCCCCAGAGGTTATTGCCAAGGCAGAAACTTGGGAACAAGCACTAAGGGGAATGTCTGAGGCAGATTATGCGTTTATGTTGCAGCAATTACCTGCTAATACGGCAAATTTGCAGACGGATCATTTCATTGCGACTTTGTATAAGAAGCAGAATGATAATAATTTTGCGAAGTTATTTGATGATACGTTGCGGGATATTGTAATTCAAAATAATGATATTTTCTCAGTGCAGGATATTTCCCAAAAGTCTTCGAGTTTGTTACGGTTAAATTTGATTTTAAATAATCTGGTGCATTCCATTCCCAATGTGATTCAGGGGAATACGCTCGAACATCCCTATCACAAGCAGGGGGCGCAGTTGGCGAAGTTTGATTATATTGTGTCGAATCCGCCGTTTAAGATGGATTTTAGCGATTATCGTGAAAATTTGGATACAAAGGAGAATCACTGACGCTTTTTTGCAGGGATTCCTAA
>JAAUUE010000424.1 GCA_012031635.1 Coleofasciculaceae cyanobacterium SM2_1_6
TTAGTTTCTCGATGGGACATCTGCTAGGTAGGCGATCGAGCCGCCTAATAAAACTGAGATAATTCTTGATTGTTCTGGAGTATTGCCTAATATTTCTGCAATATCAGATTCAAAAAGTAGAGCATCGTCTATTTGTGAGTTTCCTAGGTCATCTTCCTTACCCGATCGAGCATCAATGGATACTTCTTTTTGAGGACGCGTTTTGTTTAATTCGGTTACACAGGTTGTGAGAATTTCTTCAACTTGTTTAGGGGTCAGATCGTAGCCGGAACTACTACATTGTTGGGCAATTTCGGCAAATTGTGCTGGGGTTGGGGATTGAATGACCCGGCGAATTCTGGGGAGGTGGGGGCGCATCGCCTTGAACTTTGACCAAACTAGTACGTACTGCGATCGCTTGGGTTCGGATAAATTCTCTAAAAGTTTTCTGAGTTGATTTTCAGAAATTCTGGTTAACCAGCCATAGATGGAGGTGGCTCGGTCTTGGCGATCGGCAAAAATCTTTTCGGTGAGGAAGCGATCAAGGGTGGAGTAGGCGTAGCTGAGGGGATGGCTGCGATCGAGTTCATACCGCCGCCAAAATTCACCTGCGTCGCCAGCCTTAACCCTCAATTCTTGAAAGTATTCTTGCCAATCTGAAGAGACATTAAATTTTTTTGCCACTGCCCTAGCACAGAAATAGCCAATCTCTTCTACATAAGCTAATAGGTGTCGCCGAGATATAGGGCATTTTTGCTGTCTGACTTTTCGCAGAAAGTATTCAAAGAAAAAATTCTTCATTTTGGTTAGGGTATTGTTGCATAAGTTTTCGCATTTCACGCTGAAGTTCTCTATTGGGTTGCCAATTTTGGCGATCGTCAAGCAACTGAGTAAATTTTTCCTCTACGGTTTGTCGCTTAAGCATAGTGGTAGTTCTCCTGCTGAGTCATCGGGAAGGGATTGCACATATTGCATCATATTTTTAGATCGGCATGGTAGATGGTCACGAACAGACGAAACCCGGCTATGCAGGTCACTCTGCTCGATCGAGCAAATTTATGCAGTTTTCTCGCAATTTTCTCCGAAGAAAGTAAAAAAATCCCTAAAAATCCCTAAAACCCCCGGCAATACCCTCTCCTAAATTTTCCCCAACCCCCACAAAACCCACCTACTGCACTTCCCAAATAATAATCGTTTGGTCGGCGCTCCCAGAAATCAAAAACCTACTATCTGGGGTATAAGCCAAGGCAACCACACGATCTCTGTGGTCTGGCAAAGTCCCCAAGACCTGTCTAGTATTTAAATCTTGCAGAAATATTCGGTTTTCTGGTCTGATCAGAAAAGGTCTTTCACTAAAGGCAATATCTCCATTACTCGCCACCGCTAGACTGCCGATCGTTTCATTAGTTCGAGCAACCTCAGCACAAACTCCAGTCCGCCAATTACAAGCATTAACTAAATTATCGGTACCGATGCTAACAATTTGACTGCCATCTGCACTAAAAGCCATCGCAATAACCGCTCCTTGGTGAGCTAAGTAACTATTCAAGGGAGTAATATCATTTGGATTCCATACTCGAATCCTGCCATCATCTCCACCACTAACCAAGGGATTATCGAGATTGAGAATCAAAGAAGTAACCCCTCCGGGATAGACATTAGATGTAACTAATATAGTTTCACTGTTATTATTATTTATTATTCTCAATCTTCCAGTTCCATTACCCACAAACAAAAAATTATTATTATTGCTAAAAATTATCTGTGGCGAATCCCCAATATTCGGTAAACTATATTTTTCATTCCTACCCTCAATCTTAAAAACTCTTAATTGCCCATCACTCGAAGCAAAAGCAATATCTTTACCATTAGGACTAAAAGTCACAGAGTTAATAGGTGCGTTACTTTGGCTAAGATTGAAGGAAGCAACTTCTCTTTTAGTCTGGAGATTATAAATAACTACTCTACCATTATTCAAACCTACAGCAACAAAGTTACTATCACAACTAACTGCAAGAGCAGTCACACTTGCACCTAAATTTATGGATTCAATAAATTTATATCTTGTCGAAGTAGATGTGGCTCTAATTGGACGAGTAGCTACTTCTGGTAGTAAGCAAGTTATAATAGCATGTTCCTGTAATCGAGGACTCAACACTGCAAGAAAGGTATCCTCTGGTCTTTGAGCACTAAGTCTATCAGCATTATTAAAATCTGCTATTGCTCTGGGATTATCTCTATTAATTTTGTAATTCAAGCAACTACTAGCCAGATAGACAAAAGCATCTTCTCGTGAAAGACTTATAGCTTCATTTATATTAGTCCTTGCTTCTCTTTCAGGAGAACCTGTTGCTATATAGCTTAATCCCACTATTGATAGGGCATAACCGCCTAAATTTCTTCTATCAAGAGTAGCGGCAAGATTAGCATTTTGGATAGCAGAAGTATCATTTCCATTTATATAGTCGATCGCTCCCAGCAAAAGAGCAGCATTAGCATTCGTATTACTGATTTTTCTTGCTTCTTCTCTAGCTCTGCCAAGATCATTCAAACCAAAATAGGCATAGGCAAGAACTAAAAGTGGCTTCCGGATTTTCTTGCCCAAATAGACGGCGAACTAATTCCACACTGTCAACAGTTTTGGAAAATTACCAACAGCGAGGTTATCTCTCCCGGCTCTGATAAAAATTTGGGGGACAAGTTCCCAATATTTTTCAATAGGGATAGCTTCTCGGAAATTTCCCAAAGAATTTATTCCTAAATGAATACCAATCACCTCCCCATTGGTAGTGAAAACTGGGGAACCGCTCATTCCCGGTAAAGTATCTACATCGTGGAAAATTGCATTTCCACTTCCTGTAGTTAGTGGTTGTCGAGAAGTTACATTACCAGTCAAAATTTGCGGATTAGTAAATATCCTTGTGGGATAGCCCAAGATAAATATTTGAGTTATGTTTGTTACTCTTATAGCGTCTCTAGCAAGTCTTGTCAGAGGATATTCTCTAGTGCTAGTGAACTGCACCAGAGCCAAATTAACACTGGGTAAGGGTAATACAAGTTCTATGGGGAGAACTTCTCCTGCGGCATCAGTCCTAACTTGAAATTGTCCCTCTCGAACAACATGTTCAGCCGTGAGAGCATAATAGGTATTTCCATCCTTTGCCACAATAAAACCAGTTCCTCTATTCTCTCCTCTTGGGTTCTGGATTAATACCAAAGATTGTCTTATCTGTTGAAGATTAGAGACTTGAGTGACACTACTTTGGGCTACAGAAACCACGGCAGCAGCACCAATAAATGTAGCTAAATAGTAGTTGGATTTCATAAGCCGTTAAAGTTAATTATTCCCCATTGATTATCAAAGTCAAGTTATTCATTAAATAGCATCATATTATTAACATTTAGGCATTTTAACATTAGTACTTCTCAAGCTATCACTTAAGTTTAATCAGGAATATTTAATGAATTTATGTATTTTATTTTGCAT
>JAAUUE010000041.1 GCA_012031635.1 Coleofasciculaceae cyanobacterium SM2_1_6
AGAGACGGCTTCCTGTCCATTGTAGAGATGCACAAAACCAAACATTTTCCCCCGGTAGTACATTTCGGCACACTTGTTCTCAAAAGTTCTGCCTAATACCATATCTTCGTACAACAGTAAGCCTTCATCCCTTGTAATAAAATTTGCTGGGGGGACAAAGGCGGGAGCGATGCGTTCTTTTTCGGGAGTAGGTTGGGGCTGATTCTTTGTTTTTTTGCAGTAGTCATTGCTTCACGATCGATTCTTGGTTCTTGATTAGATTACCTAAGATATTGCTAAATATTGCCTAAATATTGCCTAAATATTCTCAACATTTAGCGATAACTAATGTAGTTTGACACTCCCACATCTAAAAGACAATGGAATTCTTAAGAGTTCATGGCGTGAACCTTAAAGGCGTAGTCAATGCGCCCCTACTGACTCCCCTTAACCATAAGTTAAGTGTTGCCGCTACTTTACTATTTGACGTACTATTTGACGTACTATTTGACGTTTTGAGAATAATCATCTTTGGTACTCACTGCTACCGTTTGGGTTTTTCACCAAGATTTAGGTAGATTACAGGGTTTGATGATGACATCTGAAGTATATTAACATCATAGTTGAGCCGTGGGTGTTGACTTAGTTAATCGACACTTCAATAAAGCTCACTGACCACCAATTCCTTGATTTTCTCATAATTTTTTGATTTTCTGATAGAATTGCCAGTAAGTATAAGGGGTGCTTTGACAACGCCCTTAAGGTCTATTTTTTGGACTCTTAAAGAATCCCACCCTCTTTATAGGTGTAGGAGTGTTGACTGTATTAAATTCAGTTGTTCTTGATGATGGGGAAGAAAAAGTGCGTATCCCGCTAGATTATTACCGAATTCTCGGATTGCCAATTCAAGCTAATGACGAGCAGCGAGCCTTGGCTTACCGTGACCGTGTGCTGCAATTACCCCGCCGGGAATACAGCGATGCTGCCATTACTGCCCGCAAGCAATTACTAGACGAAGCCTTTGCCATCCTCTCTGACCCAGAGCAAAGGGAAAAATACAACACTAGCTTTTTGGTAAAAACCTCTGGCAAGGAGCCGGAAGTTGACCGGGAATCTTCTGTCCGTTCTGAGTTGGTGAGTAATGACACCTACACCACCAGTATCGAGATTCGAGATGAACAGTTTATTGGGGCGTTGGTAATTCTCCATGAGTTGGGGGAGTACGAACTAGTACTGAAGTTGGGACAGCCCTATCTGCTGGATAAGGCGGGAATTTTAGAAAAGGGAGACTTGGGCGATCGAGACTTGATCCGCGCTGATATTACCCTCACCCTTGCCTTGACCTGTTTAGAACTGGGACGGGAACAGTGGCAACAAAACCACTACGAAGGAGCCGCCACTTCCCTAGAAACCGGACAAGCCTTACTCCTGCGGGAAGGTTTATTTCCCAGTGTCCGGGGCGAAATTCAATTGGATGCTTACAAGCTCCGCCCCTACCGAGTGCTGCATCTCCTTGCCCAAGATGATGACCAGATCTCCCAGCGCCGTTTGGGATTGCGTCTCCTCCAAGAAATGCTCCAAGAACGGGGGGGCATTGATGGCACAGGGGAAGATCAATCTGGTTTGAGCATTGATGATTTTCTGCGCTTTATTCAACAGATTAGAATTTACCTCACCTGTAGCGAGCAGCAGGTGCTGTTTGAACAGGAAGCCAAAAGACCTTCGGCGGTGGCGACTTATCTGTCGGTGTACGCTCTGATTGCCAAGGGTTTTGCCCAACACCAACCCGCATTGATCTATCGAGCCAAACAAACTCTGACTAAATTAGGCAAACGGCAGGATGTGCATCTAGAAACCGCAATCTGCTCTTTATTGTTGGGACAGACGGAGGCGGCGAGTCGATCGCTAGAAAATAGCCAAGAGTACGAACCCCTCGCTTTTATTCGGGAACATTCGGAAGGCTCTCCAGACCTGCTGCCCGGTTTGTGTCTCTACGCCGAAAAATGGCTGCAAAAATCCGTATTCCCCCATTTCCGAGATTTGCTCAAACAACGGGTTTCTCTCAAAAATTACTTTGCGGAGCAGCAGGTCCAAGATTATCTAGAGTCTCTCCCCGCCGACACGGAAGCCGGCAAAGAATGGACTCCCAACGAGAGTCGATCAATTACCTACCGTTCCCCCATCCCTACCGCCAACGGCAAGCAATCTAGTCCCGACACTCCCGCCCAGAATGCCTTACCCCAAGACAAGTACAGTCAAAATAATTACAGCCAAAATCATAGCCAAAGTATTTCCCTCCCCGACACTGCCCCGCCCCCGCCCCGAATGCAACGGGATGCCTCTATTGGTGGCAGGACTGCTAGCTTAACCATAGAAAAGCCCCTAGCCGTGGCGACCAATGGTGTCTCTAATGGGATTAGCTCGACTCCTCCCTTGCCTGTAGCCGAACGCGTAGCGATAGCTGCTCCGGGGAAAATCCAAGGGCAGCGTCTAGAATCTGTTGCTTTGCCAATTACTTACCCGCCAGCCAACAAACAGGAAAAATTTGTCCCCCATCCCCAGCCTCCTGTCCCTAGGCGGCGCTTTCTGAAAAATCAAGCCAAGCACGATCGCCTCTGGCGACTGATCTTTTTCTCGGCTGGCAGCTTATTGGTACTATTGCTCTTTTTCTATCTGGTCGCTGGGCTGATTGGTTGGCTGCAAAAAGGAACCCAAGCTGCCCCTGTAACAACCCTAGAAGGAGAGCAGCCCCTGGTCTCCTTAAATGAACCCCCGGTTCCTCTGCCCACGGGACAGCCCATCCCCGCCGGAACTCTCACGGAGGCTAGTGGCCGACAGGTAATCCAAAACTGGTTAGGCATAAAATCCAAGGCTCTGGGGGCAAACTACGAAATTGATCAATTAGCCAATATCCTCACGGAAAATGCCTTGACTCGCTGGCAAAGAACGGCTCAGGCAAATCGGGCTGATACTACTTACTGGCAGTACAAACACAATCTTGGGCAATTATCGGTGAAGTCCGACCCCACCAAACCCAACGAAGGGGCGATCGAGGTGCAGGTGCGGGAAGAAGCCCAATTTTTTCAAAATGGTCGTCTCAATCAGGCAGAATCTTTTGATGATAATCTTTTGGTGCGTTACGAGCTAGTGCGTCAGGAAGGGCAATGGCGGATTCGGGATATGCGAATTCTCCGGTAATGGTTTTGCCAGTAACTATTGGGGAAACTGGACATAATCGCAAAATTCTAAACAATCTGAGTAATTAATTCTGAGTAATTAATTCTGAGTAATTAATCCTGAACAATTATAATTATGTATAGCAATCTTAAATAACTTGCTAAATTAAGTTGCTTCTGGTAAGTTATTCCACCCACCGCAGGCGGGTGAGAACCTTAAGGACTGCTGTAGTTAATTAAATGATAAATCCGGTTGATGAGTATGGCTGATGGCTATGAGTGATCAAAAGCAGCAACAAATAAATCAATCCTTGGGTAATCCTGTTAGTTACTATACCCTGCTGGAATTGCCTGTATCTGCTTCGCCGACAGAAATTCGCCGTTCCTACCGCGAACTGAGTAAGCGTTATCATCCTGATACAACAATCCTGCCCCCAGAAGTTGCCACAGCTAATTTTTTGCAAATCAATGAAGCCTACGCAACCTTGAGCAATCCTGAACGTCGATCGCTCTACGACCAATCTCTAAAATATTCTCGATCGAACTTTTTCCAGTCCCCTCTGTTTCAATCCGATCCTAGCTCCCCGATCAATAAACCAGCGGATCCGCCCAAGCCTTTTCGTTCCTCTGCTTACCTCGACCCCAGCGATCGCCCCCTCTCTTCTGGGGAGATTTCGGCTCTACTATTTTTGGGGTTGGCTCTTTTGGGATGTCTCATTTTGGCGATCGGGATTGGTCTGACCAGAGGAGAAACAGCCGTCCTGATCCGAGACCAAGCGATCGAAAAAAACATGCCCCGATCTTCCCGGCTATCTTCCCAGTCCTCTCAACCGTTACAATCACCATTACAATCAAAGCAAGCAATTTTCAATTTCCCAACCCAATTCCAAGACTATTTCTTTCATCTACCCTAAAACCGCCGGGCTTTTCCCCCAATCTCTAAAACCGCTTCTAAAACCTCTAAAACTTTTTCCCCAACTTTCCCGAAAATTCTATGCCTCTCCCCACTGCTGACACTCCTTTGTACAATCACCCCTTACCCGACATCGAGCAATGGCTCACCCAAATGGGCTGCGAACAAGATATCGAACAACTCCACTGCTGGCGAGTTGCCCAAAAAACTTGGCAAGCCGAACTTTACTTAGAAGTCGAAGAATTGATCGTCACCTATCTCCGGGCAGGAGACAGTGGGCGGGATATTCAAAGAGCTTTCAAGTATTCCCTGAGCCGTCAAGATGTAGAGGATGCCATCTTTTCCGGACCTTAAATACGATCCATCAACGCAACTAAGTAATTAGTTAAAACGCAATTATTTAGAATTATGGGTTGCCCGGGACTCGAACCCGGAACAAATCGGTTAAAAGCCGAGTACTCTACCATTGAGTTAGCAACCCCCGCTTATAGGTCTCTTCAGAAAGATTTAGAAGACACTGCAACTCGCTCATTGCCTATTGATTTTTTTCAGTCCTTGTTAAGGATAACACAAACTAACTAAATTAGGTTAGTCTAAAATAAAACGTCTCGCTATTAAGTTTCGGTTCGCAGTTCCCGAATATTCCCCCCAACCATCCAATATCTTCAGCAGCAAAAATTATGGGTAGTACCTTTGGACATCTATTTCGTGTAACTACATTTGGCGAATCCCATGGGGGAGGGGTAGGAGTAGTGATTGATGGGTGTCCACCTCTGGTAGAGATCTCCGCAGCAGAAATTCAACGGGAACTCGATCGCCGTCGTCCCGGACAAAGTAAGATCACCACCCCCCGCAAGGAAGCCGATGCCTGTGAAATTCTTTCTGGGGTCTTTGAGGGCAGAACCACTGGCACCCCGATCGCTATTTTGGTTAGAAATAAAGACACCCGCTCCCAAGACTACACAGAAATGATTCAGGCTTACCGTCCTTCCCATGCGGATGCCACCTACGATGCTAAGTACGGGATTCGCAACTGGCAGGGCGGGGGCAGGGCTTCGGCCCGGGAAACCATCGGCAGGGTAGCGGCGGGGGCGATCGCCAAGAAAATCCTCCAACAGGCGGCGGGGGTCGAAATCATTGGTTATGTCAAACGGATTCAACACCTAGAGGCAGTGGTGGATCCCCACACTGTCACCCTAGAGCAGGTAGAAAGTAATATAGTCCGTTGCCCCGATCAAGAAGCCGCCGTAAAAATGATTGACCTGATTGAGCAGATCCGCTTAAATCAAGACTCGATCGGCGGAGTCGTGGAACTGGTAGCCAGAAATGTGCCGAAAGGATTAGGAGAGCCAGTTTTTGATAAACTAGAGGCAGATTTAGCAAAGGGGATCATGTCCTTGCCAGCCACCAAGGGCTTTGAAATTGGTTCTGGTTTTGCCGGAACCTGATGACGGGCAGTGAACACAATGATGAGTTTTACACCGATCCCCAAGGAGCAATCCGGACTGTCACCAATCGGTCTGGAGGGATTCAAGGCGGGATCAGTAATGGGGAACAGATTATTTTGCGTGCTGCCTTCAAGCCAACTGCTACCATAGGACAGGAGCAGCGCACCGTTACCACCTCAGGAGATTCTACCCTCCTTGCAGCTAAGGGCCGCCATGATCCCTGTGTCCTCCCACGGGCTGTTCCCATGGTAGAAGCGATGGTGGCTCTGGTATTATGTGACCACCTCCTGCGGCATCAGGGGCAGTGTGGTCTTGGGTTTTAGATAAGGTTTAGTTGGAGTCGATCGGGGAATTAGTTGAATAACCAAATAAATCACAGGCAATCAAAAGCAACCAAAAAACTTAAAAATAGCGACTGATCTATGGTAGGCACTTCTATGGCAAGCACTATGAACTCTGAATTTCTGATTCAATTTTGGGGAGTACGCGGCAGCGTTCCTTCTCCCGGCAGTGATACTGTCCGCTACGGGGGGAATACCTCCTGTGTGGAGATGCGGATTGGGGGGCGACGTTTGATTTTTGATGGCGGCACGGGGCTGAGAATGCTGGGGAAGACCCTAAAACCAGAAATGCCTATTCATGCCCATATGTTTTTACCCACTATCACTGGGATCACATCCAAGGTGTACCTTTTTTTACTCCAATTTTTACGGAAGGGAATACCTTGCATATCCACGGAGCAGTACCCACGCCGGGAATTTCTATGGAAGAACATTTCCAAGGACGGGTCTTACATCTCAACTCTCCTGTGCCAGTTGCCCAGATGCGGGCAGAGATTCAGTTCCATGATTTAATTTGTGGTGAAACTTTCCAAGTAGAGGATATTACGATCGAGACGGCTCCTCTCAACCATCCCAATGGGGCGATGGGCTATCGAGTAACTTGGCAAGGGCATTCGGTATTCTACTGCACTGATACGGAACATTTTGTCGATCGCCCCGATGAAAATGTGATGCGTTTAGCCCAAGATGCGGATATGCTCATCTACGATGCCATGTATACCGATGAGGAATACCATAACCCCAAATCCCCCAAGGTCGGCTGGGGGCATTCCACCTGGCAGGAGGCACTCAAAGTCGGGAAAGAAGCGGGGGTAAAGCGGGTTGCCATTTTCCACCATGAACCCAACCACACCGACGATTTTCTCGATCAAGTGGCTCTCCAAGTTGCCGACATCGCCCCCAAGAGTTTTATGGCTAGGGAAGGTTTGGTGGTAAGCGTCAATTAAGTTGTGAATTAACGTGAATTAATGATGGTGGGTGATCCCCGCCCTACAGCATAACCTCAAAAAATCTCATGAATAATTCTCAATGGTCTTGGCAAGAATGGCAGGGCTTACCTTATCTACGTTGCGATCTACTCCAAAATTGGCAACACGGCTTTTTTACCCAGCAGTTTTCTCCCCAGTTGCCGGAGGATTTGGTGCAGGTGTTGCAGCCAGAGGCGCAGGTGTATCGAGTCAAGCAGGTACATGGCAACCGAGTTCTGCCCACAGCTAATTTTGAAACGGGAGCCGAGGCAGATGGTTTAGTTGCCACAGAAGCTGATGCGGCGGTGTGGGTGTGTAGTGCTGATTGTACGCCAGCGTTGATTGCCGATCGCACCACAGGAAAAGTTGCCGCCGTCCATGCGGGGTGGCGGGGCACAGCCCAGAGAATAATTCCCGAAAGTATTCATCAATTAATCCAAACAGGCAGCAAAAAGGCTGATCTAGTGATTGCCCTCGGACCAGCGATCGCCGGAGAGGTGTACCAAGTCTCCAAGCAAGTAGGGGCGGAGGTCGGGGCAAGTATTCTGGCTGGTCTGGCTGATAATCCCTTGAGTAATTCCCTAGATAATTCCCTAGAGAAATCTGTTACTGCCGACAAAGTTGCCCCAAAAGTTGATCCAGAGGAGATTCTCGCCAAGTTAGCCGAGCTACCTAATTCCCCCATCCTCAGCGATCCCCATCCCGGTCGCGTCCGCCTTGATGTCCGCCGGGTGAATACCTTGCAAATGCTGCACATGGGAATTGAGCCTGAGCAAATCTCGATCGCCCCCCACTGCACCTACCAACAACCAGAGTATTTCTTTTCCTACCGCCGCCAGCCCCAGAAAAAAGTCCAGTGGTCAGGAATTGTCAGCCAGTAATAAATAGTGATGAATTGCTGACAGGGAGAGGTGAAGGGATAAATATCTCCCTAGAAAGATTATAATATTAGCTTAAATTTAACTTAAGATTTGCTGATCCTGCTTATTGATCTGTCCTCAATAAGCCCTGCTTAGCGTCTGCCTTACACTGAAATTCTATGATGACTGATAAAATTCGTTTTTTGATGTGCGCTCCCGACCATTACCACGTGGATTATGTGATTAATCCGTGGATGGAAGGAAACATTGGTAAAGCTACCTACGATCGAGCCGTAGACCAATGGTCAAAGCTCCACCATATTATCAAAGATCATGCGATCGTTGATTTAATTAACCCCGAAAAAGGCGTTCCAGACTTGGTATTTACCGCCAATGCGGGACTAGTCTTAGGGAAAAAAGTAGTCCTGAGTCGGTTTTTCCATAAAGAGCGCCAAGGGGAAGAACCCTATTTTAAGGCTTGGTTTGCGGCTCAAGGATTTGAGGTATTTGAACTGCCCAAGGATTTACCCTTTGAAGGGGCGGGGGAGTGGCTCTCCTCGATCGAGAAGGACGCTGGCTGTGGGCGGGTTACGGCTTTCGCTCCGAACTAGATTCCCATGCCTACATTGCTAAATGGCTGGATGTGGAGGTGCTATCTCTGCGGTTAATGGACGATCGCTTCTATCACCTAGATACCTGCTTCTGCCCCCTTGCCAACGGCTACCTACTCTACTACCCCCCCGCCTTTGATGCCTACTCCAATCGCTTAATTGAAATGCGGGTGGCTCCCGAAAAGCGGATCGTTGTCGAAGAACCTGATGCGGTGAATTTTGCCTGTAATGCGGTGAATATTGACTCGATCGTGATCATGAATAAAGCTAGCGATCGCCTCAAGGAAAGCCTGACAACTCTGGGTTTCCAAATCATTGAAACACCCCTGACGGAATTTCTCAAAGCCGGGGGCGCAGCTAAATGTCTTACCCTCCGAGTCACGGAACCCGTCCATGGGTCAATCCATGCCAATGTCCCCGTGGAAAGCCGGAAAATTCGCCTCGAAGGGCATCTCCTCGATTCTGGTTTAATTAGTAGAGCCTTGGATAGCATCACCGAAAATGGCGGCAGCTTCCAAGTCCTGAATTTTAATCTAGGGGAACAGCGCCAAAGTACCTCTGCGGCTGAAGTGAAAGTTTCGGCTCCTTCCTTAGAAGTTATGGAAGATATCATTGCCCAGTTGATCGACCTCGGCGCAGTGGCGATGCCCCAAGATGTCCGGGATGCAGAGCTATTACCCGTCGTCAAAAACGGTGTGGCTCCCGATGATTTCTATGTCAGCACCATCTACCCTACAGAAATTCGGGTCCAAGGACAGTGGATTCCTGTGCAGAAGCAACGGATGGACGGGGCGATCGTGGTGAATTTGGGAGAAGAGAAGGAAGGAGGTAAAGGAGGTAAAGAAGGTAAAGAAGGTAAAGAAGGTAAAGGAGGGAAGAAGAAAGCTAAAATTACGGCGGAGTGCAAGCTGTTGCGGGATTTAAAAAAAGGCGATCAGGTGATGGTCGGGGTGGGCGGGATTAGAACTATCCGCAAACCTGAATCTAGGGAGATTCGCAACTCTAGCCAAGAATTTAGTTTTATGTCTGGCAGTGTTTCCAGCGAGCGCCGGGTGGAAATTGTCGTGGAGCAGGTGGCGTGGGAACTGCGGCAAATCCGGGATCAAGGAGGCAAGGTCGTCGTCACGGCAGGACCAGTGGTGATCCATACCGGAGGCGGTGAACATTTAGCCCGTCTGATTCGGGAAGGCTATGTCCAAGCTCTCTTGGGGGGAAATGCGATCGTGTTCATGACATGGAGCAGGCGATGATGGGGACTTCCCTAGGGGTTGATATGAAACGCGGCACGGCAGTAAGTGGTGGGCATCGTCATCATCTCAAGGTGATCAATCATGTCCGGCGTTACGGGAGTATTGCCGAGGCAGTGAAGCAGGGCTTGGTCAGTCAGGGGATTTTCTACGAATGTGTCCAAGCGGGGATTCCCTTCTCCCTAGCAGGTTCCATCCGAGATGACGGGCCCCTACCTGATACCCAGATGGATCTGATCAAAGCTCAGGAACACTATGCTGAACTCATCCGGGGTGCAGACATGATCCTAATGCTGTCTTCTATGCTCCACTCCATCGGCGTGGGCAATATGACTCCGGCGGGGGTGAAGATGGTTTGTGTGGATATCAATCCGGCGGTGGTGACGAAGTTGAGCGATCGAGGCTCGATCGAATCTGTAGGGGTAGTTACCGATGTGGGTTTATTCCTGAGCCTCTTGACCAAGCAGCTAGATAAACTTACTAGTCCCTACCAGCTAGCCGGCAAGTAAATATAACTTTATCTGTAGAGCATCGCCCACCTTTTTCTATAACTATAGCAATCCTAAATCATTTTCTGAATTAGATTGCTTCTGGTAGGTTATTCCACCCGCCTTCGGCGGGTAAAATCATTTAGAACTGCCATGTCTGAAATTTTGCCCTTGGATTAATCAACTCAATTAATTAACCAGATGAATCACCAAAAGCGGGTTTTAGTTTGCACGTTTGGGGCGATCGCCTCCGGTCTTTTGGGGCTATACCTGGGGGGCAGGGGCAATCTGGAACTGCAAACCCAAAAATGTGATCGAGGCTCCCTAAACCTTCCGGGGGTAAAGCAAGTTTGTCAGCTATGGATCACGCCCTTGGCTCTCACCGATGGCAGCATCACGGGGCTATGGTGCGGCATGGTTTTGGGGGCTTTTTTCACGGGTCTAGCGACTCACCAACCAGAGGAGATTCTTAGCAAAAATTCTCAGGATGAATGACGGAATCGTTCGCCGAAGTGCTTATTAGGGATGAAGATCACACAAAAAAATCTAGAGGATCACACGTTGCCTAAGGGGAAGATCACCTAGTCTCCAAGCAAGATACCTATACTGAAACCAGTACAAAGAAATATCTAGAATCCTCCCTGTGCATCATCCTATGGTTACTAATACACTTCCTCAGGTTCGTTTAATCCCCGGAGCGGTTTCTGACCTATTCGCCCAAGCTAGTAGTTCTGGGAAAGTCACGATCGCCGATCGCTACGGGCTAATGGCTGCGGTTTTAGAAGAAGAATTATCAGACGATGAGCGGATGTCGATCGATCGGATTCTCTATGCCCTCAATCGGGGCAGAGTACAAGTCGTTGATGAAATTTCTTGTGTAGGCTTTGGGCTAAAAAATTTGGGTTAAGCATTTAATTCCGATTAACTCGCAGGCTTGGCGATGGCAGCCCTAAATAATTTCACCCGCCGGAGGTGAGTCAAGTAACCTACTATCAGCAAGCTAATTTAGCCAGTCATGTAGGATCGCTATATAGGTTTTAATAAAAACAGGTTTTACTAAAGATTTTTGATGATTAGCTCTTGGTGATGTTCTCCTTGGGCTAATCTTTTGTAGGGAATCAATATTGATCTTGTCTATTTTATCTATCTTATCTAATAAAAATCCTATGCCCTCAGAATTAACACCGGGGACTCTCTACGTGGTGGCTACCCCGATCGGGAATCTGGATGATATGACCTTTCGGGCTGTCCGGGTTTTGCAGGGGGTCGATCGCATTGCCGCCGAAGACACTAGGCACACGGGTAGATTGTTACAACATTTTCAAATTACTACGCCCCAGATTAGTTACCATGAGCATAACTCTAGCCAACGGAGTGGAGAAATTATTGCCAAACTCCAGCAGGGGGAGGCGATCGCCCTAGTCACGGATGCGGGGATGCCGGGGATATCTGATCCCGGTTATGAGCTAATTACCGCCTGTCTGCGGGAGGCGATCTTGATCGTGCCAATTCCGGGTTGTACTGCGGTGACTACGGCTTTGAGTGCTGGGGGGTTGCCGACTGATCGATTTGTGTTTGAGGGATTTCTGCCCCCAAAGGGACAGGAGCGAGCCACAAGGTTAGGTAGTTTAGCCACGGAAGAGCGGACGATCGTCCTTTATGAATCTCCCCATCGGCTCCGGCAGACTCTCCAAGATTTGGCTACGACCCTTGGTACTGATAGGCTAGTAGTTTTAGCACGGGAGTTGACTAAACTTTATGAAGAATTTTGGCGGGGAACCTTGGGAGGAGCGATCGAGCATTATCAACACCAAGAACCACGGGGAGAGTTTACGATTTTGCTCCAAGGGAGTATGGTAGAACCAAAAATGCTTTCAGTAGAGGTAATCACAGCCGAATTGCAGGATTTAATTATAAATGGGATGTCTCGATCGCAAGCCAGCCGTCATCTCGCAAAACTCACCCCTATGCCCAGACAACAGTTGTACCAGATTGCCCTAGGAATTAATCTAGAATCTAATGAATCTAACTTAGATATTGATCTATAGCGATCCTAAATCATTTTCTAAATTAGATTACTTCTGGTAGGTGATTTCACCCACCGCAGGCGGGTGAAATCCTTGAGGACTGCGATAGAGACCAACTCAAGAACTAACTTGGAGACTGACTTAGAGAATAGTAATAAATAATAATAACCAACAGAAATTACCCAGAAAAAACTATGGATCACCAAATACCCTCTGTCGCCCAACGAGCCTTTATTGATGAAGAAGAAGATAACCTATTTGAGCTTTTTTATGATGATCAAGGCAGTATTCCCGGTACTCTCATAATCGAACCCGATGCTACTCCTTCGACTATTGAATTAATTGATTACAACGTAACTAATAAAATTTCAATCAAGCTATCTATGCCAGAAGAATGTATTCCCTATTTAGATACGGAATCTGTTTCTTGGGTAGATGTTGCTGGTTTAGGCAGTGAAGATATTCTCCAAAGAATGGGGAAGGTTTTTAATTTACATCCAATCTTAATTGAAGATGTTGTCAACGTTCCCCAGCGCCCCAAGGTAGATGAGTATGATGAACAATTACTAATTATTTCTCAAATGGTGATGCCGAAGCCAAATTATTCAGGTTTTTGGATCGAGCAGGTAAGTTTAATTCTAGGGAAACATTATCTCTTAACAGTGCAGGAAGAACCAGAAAGAGATTGTTTTGATCAGGTGCGCGATCGGATTCGTACTGATAAAGGAAATATTCGTAAGCAAGGGGCAGATTATCTGACTTATACCCTGTTAGATGCCATTATTGATGGTTTCTTCCCAGTCCTCGAAGCCTACGGTGAACGCATAGAAGAACTTGAGGATGAAGTAGTTATGAACCCCAGCAAAAGTACCCTAGAAAAAATCTATCGCCTCCGGCGGGAACTTCTCGCCCTCCGGCGTTGCATCTGGCCTCAAAGAGATGCTATTAATATCTTAATTCGGGATGGTAGTTCCTTGATTTCTGATGAAGTGAAAATCTATATGCGAGATTGCTATGACCATACAGTTCAGGTAATGGATATGGTGGAAACCTATCGAGAATTAACATCGGGATTGATGGATGTATATTTATCTTCGGTAAGTAACAAAATGAATGAAATCATGAAGTTATTAACAGTAATTTCCTCTATTTTCATTCCTCTTACCTTTATTGCTGGAGTTTATGGGATGAATTTCAATACAAGTACATCGCCTCTAAATATGCCAGAGTTAGATTGGTATTGGGGTTATCCTCTCTGTTGGTTATTAATGATTGGAGTGAGTGGATGTTTAGTATATTTCTTTTGGAAAAGAGGATGGTTTAAGGATCATTCTACTTTAGAAGAATAACTAATTAATTAACTAGTAAATTAGCTATTTCACTGAACCAAGTCTAGTAATTTATCTAGTAATTTAACTTCAATAAATAAATCCCAACTAAATAAATCCTAGCAGGTAAAATTTAATCAGAGAGTTTTAACAAGTAAATTTTAAGTAAGTAAATCCTAGTTGTTGTATGACTGAACAAGACCTATTGATTTTAGTGATTTATATATTATCTTTAGTTTTTGTTTACAACAATGCTTTGGATTCTTTGAAAGATATTATTTCTGTAGAATTTGATCCAGCCTTTCTCCAACAACAAATTACAACTCAAGAGTTAGGGAATTTATTAAGTATTAAAGGGGAGATTAGTGGGAAGTCAATTAAAGCCTTGAAAGAGGTGTCTTTGACCGTAGAGAATAAATCTCAGGAGCGGTTTTTATATGTGGTATGGGATCAGAGTGTGATTAGTGACTTTAATAAGCGATCGAGGCGATTGATTCGTCTAACTCCGGGGGGAACTCTAGATTTAATCCAATCTCAAGCCTATAGCTCGATCGCTCCCGGACAAACCCTGAAAGAAAAAGTTACTGCCGAAGATATTCTCAAGCGCAACAAGGAAACTCAAGCTCTAGAAATAGATAAGGCTCTCTTTGAAGATAAAGATCTACAAAAAGCATGGGTGAATGGGGAAGCAAAATTTTCCTTAGTTTTAGTTCTGCAAAGCAACAGTCCGGGCATGAGCTTAGACCCTCCCCATCTCCTAGTTTGTCAATTTCGTATTATCAAAACTTCTTGGGTCAAAGCCATTACTTGGAAACCCAAGCCAATTAAGAAGTAATTATATTTATCTTTCCCAAGATTTGCATAAAAGTTAGATAGAATAAAAATATAAACTTTTTGAATTATAGTGCTAGACAGCCTAATTAGGACAAGGCTCGATACGTTGGCTGAGCGAAGTCGAATTTGTCTTAACTTTTATGGCAATGACTATACTTAAATGAATTGCAAATAAATTGTCGAGGTTTAATAATGCTAGAAATCCCTAAACAATATATTCTTGATGATCAACAACGTCCTCTTGCTGTTCAGATTCCCATCGAGGTTTACAATCAAATCGAAGAAATTTTAGAAGATTTTGGTTTAGCAAAACTAATGGAAGAAGTGAAAAACGATGAATTGCTTTCTGGTAATGCTGCGTATTCTTACTATAAATTATTGAAAACTGAAAATGTGGAAAGTTGATTATACTAAGAAGTTTCTTAAAGAACTTGCTAGCTTACCACCTAATATTCAAAGTAGAGTAGAAACTATTGTCTTTCAAGAACTTGTATCAGATAATCCATTTACTTTAGGATATCTTGAAAAAATGAAAGGATACCCTAATAAATATAAAATCCGTATTGGTGATTATAGAATTGGTATTACTATTGAGTCAGGAATGAAGAATATTATTTGTCAGCGAGTAGCTCATCGCCGAGAAATATATCGAATCTTTCCATAGCAACTTCTATACTTCTAAAATGATTTCAACAGTCTAATAAATTCTAGGGGTAAACCATCACTATCGGCAAGGAAAGTAACTTCATAGATTGCATTACCAATTTGTTGCTGAGTGGGAGGAAGGAGGACTTTTAGGGGAGATAAATCAGGATTTTCTTGATGGGCTTGAGAGAATTTTTCTGTGAGATTTTCTAACCATTGAGGCAGATTGTCAGTGTAGTTTGCCAAATCAAAGGAAAGGTGATAGTAGCCCGTGTAGTGTTCATCCCCAAAGGCATCGGCAGTGGGGGCGGGTTCAGGAATTTGGATCAGTTCAAGGCGACTATCTAAACCTTCTAGCCAACAGGCAAGGGTGTAACCTGTGGTGAATCTTTCCGTGACTTGGAAGCCGAGGAGTTCGTAAAAAGTAATCGATCGATGAATATTAGCAGTCCGAATTGAAGCATGGTGCATGGTAACTATTCAAATAACCGAAAGTAAGGATAACGCACAGGGACTCCCTGCTCTTTTTCGAGGTCAAAATTGATCACTTCCCAACAAGGTTCCTCGGTAGAATCGGGGCTAAATTCCACGGGCAGACCGTAGAGCCGAGGCTTGGTTTCATTTTGTCCCCGCCAGGGGGTGCTGCGTTCGAGGTAGGAACTCACTAATTCTTTGTAACGACTGGCAATAATAACTCTGGTGGCTCGGTAGCCTTGGGTGTAGAGGCGATCGAGGGCTTCATGAATTTCAAAACGAATGCCATCGGGGTGTGTGTGCTGGCGATACCACTCATTGTTCCACCTGCGCCAGTGCCGACTAGACTGTAAATGAACTAAATCCCCCGTGTCTGGATTCGCCTCAAACGCTCCATGGCGAGGGCAGAGATAGGTATCTGTTAAGGTCAGAGCCGGAATTAGCTGCCGACAGTGGGGGCATTGAATTTCAGCGCCAAATATGGGGTACTGTAAAAGGGGATTAATCATTACTCTTGATCACCATCGTTTAATCACCATCAATATTAAATAACTACACCAACTACACCAGTACCTGTGGAATATTATAACGATTTAAGGATATTTACAGGCTAAGACATTTCTAGAAAATTAAGAACTAAAAGATTCAGGTCAAGGAGGCAGGGGAGTTTGGCAAGTCAAGATCAAGCATCTATTTTAGCTAGTTATTGGCAGGCTGTAGATACTTCTAGGGCGGCTTTTGTGGCGGGGAATGCGACGGTGATGGGGATGGTGGAGTTGGGGTGGGGGTGTAGTATTTGGTACAACGCTGTAGTGCGGGGGGATGTGGAGCGGATTGTGATTGGCGATCACACGAATATCCAAGACGGAGCCATTCTCCACGGTGATCCGGGCAAAGTGACAATTCTAGAGGCGGATGTCACTATTGGTCACGGGGCTGTGGTGCATGGGGCGCACATTGAACAGGGCTGTTTAATTGGTATCAAAGCGGTAATTTTGGATGGGGTACGGATTGGGGCAGGTAGTGTAGTTGGGGCAGGGGCAGTGGTGAATAAAAATGTGCCGGAGCGATCGCTAGTAGTGGGTATTCCCGGCAAAAGAATCAGGGAAATCTCAGACCTAGAAGCAGAGGAATTGATCCACCATGCCCACCGCTACGAACAATTAGCCCTAGTCCACGCAGGAAAAGGCACTAACCTTGGGTTTCTCTAATTACCCTCTGGAAAATTATTAATGTGAGAATACATTATCTGTATTGATTTTTGAGGAAACATGATGTCTTTATCATTTACGATCGCTTATCCAGACACCTTTCCTGATGCCACCCGTCGAACTAGGGAGGAATTTGAACTAGAGGCAAAATGGGCCATGGCAGTAAAACTTTTTGAAATGAAGCAACTATCCTCTGGCATGGCAGCAGCATTGATTGGGGTCAGTAGAGTTACTTTTTTGCTCAAGCTTGATGATTATGGCGTAGCATTGATTGATTTGTCTGAAGAGGAGTTAATCAGCGATTTAGAAAATGCCTAAAACAGAGCAAATTGTTATTAATACTTCTCCTTTGATTGCTCTAACGGCTGCTTGGGGGAGCTTAGAACCTCTATCTTCTCTCTATAAGAGGTATTTGTGCCTTTTGAAGTGTGCCAAGAAATAAAGCAAGGAGGCTTACAAAATTTTGCGGTGTTTGAATTTGAGCGGGCGATCGGGCTAAATAAGCAAACTCAGTCACTTCAAATAGCACCATTTCTTCTAAATTCCCTAGATTTAGGCGAGGCTGCGGTTATTCA
Organism: Coleofasciculaceae cyanobacterium SM2_1_6; assembly: GCA_012031635.1. Taxonomy (GTDB): domain Bacteria; phylum Cyanobacteriota; class Cyanobacteriia; order Cyanobacteriales; family JAAUUE01; genus JAAUUE01. The sequence goes on from JAAUUE010000041.1 coordinate 17,126, forward strand.
ATTAGCACTTAATTACTCTATCAAAATAGTCTGTATTGATGAGTTAGCTGGTCGCAGGCTGGCACGACTAAATGGATTAGCTTTAACTGGATCCATTGGCATTTTACTGAAATTCAAGGAATTAAACCCATCTTTTTCAGTTAGGTCTGCGATCCAAAATATGCTCGATCACAAAATTCGGTTGAGCCGCACAGTGATTGAGTTTGCCCTAAAAAATTCTCAGGAAATAGAACCAGATTAGTAATTTTTATAGTGTCTAAGGCGATCATCTGTACTATAAAATGAGTTAGAATTGACTAGTTGAGCTAACTTAAAAATATGTGTGGACGATTTACCCAGTTTGCAATCACTAAGGCAGCCGAGGCTTTGCAAGTAGAAGCTATTGATGAAGCGATCGATCTCCCGCCCCGCTACAATATTGCGCCTGCTCAGACGGTAGCAGCGATCGCGCAGTTGCCAGAAAATGATCAACGGCAATGGCTCCCCTTACGTTGGGGTTTAATTCCCTCTTGGGCAAAAGATCTGGCAATTGGTTACAAGTTAATTAATGCTCGATCGGAAACCGTAGCCGAAAAACCTTCTTTTCGTTCTGCCTTTAAGCACAGGCGCTGTCTGATTCCCACCAATGGCTTCTATGAGTGGCAACATCTAGATGGGAGTAAAAAAAAGCAGCCCTATTTTATTAGTTTGCAAAATGATGATCTCTTTACCTTGGCTGGATTGTGGGAACGATGGGAAAGTCTGGAAGGAGATATCCTCGAAACCTGTACGATTTTAACTACCACCGCCAATGAGCTAGTTAGCCCCATTCACGATCGAATGCCCGTGATCCTCCAACCTCAAGATTATGACCAGTGGCTAGACCCCAATTTTAAGCAAGCTGACAAATTACAAGAGTTACTAAAACCCTACTCAGCAAAAGCGATGCAAGCCTACCCCGTCAGTATTAAGGTGAATAGCCCCAAAAATGATAGCCCTGAATGTAGTCAGCGACTAGAGTAATCCAATCTAGTTATCTAGTTGAGGTTGTATGTCAAAGCGATCGCTCAGGGTTTCAATAATAAACTTCTCCCTAATGGGGAAATGGTTTTGCTGCGAACTCCTCTAAGGCTTTTTGAAAAAGTGAATTTAGAAGCTCAAAGGGTACATATTCAGGCTTGGGAAGCTCAGAAAGCAAGTCCTTGATTTGAGGTAAGGTTTCAGAAATGTATTGATCTAGAGCTAATATCCTGCCGACTGAATCAAGCTCGTATCCTGCCCGTTTTCTCTCAATGAGGTTTTCAATTGCTGATTTTGCTTCGATCGGCATTTCAATTGCATTAATAAGCTCTTGTATTTGGAGAGGTGGCTGTCCTTCAATGGTTTGAATCCAACGGCAGCATAAAATTGGACGCATTACATAAAAATATCGCTTTGCAGCTAAATCGGGACGTTGAAAATATCGGTGTAGAATACGTTCAGCCCAACCAATGTAGTGATACAGCGAAGTGCGGGGAGCAAAAAATTCTTCCCCAATCTCTCGCATCTGCTGCACTATTCCTGACTGCTCAATATACACAATAGGGGATCTCAACCACTCAAGTAACACGGGATGGGATTGTCGGAGGAACAGGAGCGACTTCCTAATATCCCAACCACTAAGGTCAAGGTCATTAGAAGTTCCAAGCTCTAATACATCATTGCGTTTTTCAATGGATAAATACCAATTAGCTGGTCGAATATAGAAAAAACGAACATCATAATCACTGTTTTGAGACTCAAATCCCCAAGCACGACTCCCAGACTCCAGCCCGTAGATCACGCTGAGTTTATGCTCAACCTCAACTTTATAGAGTAGGTTTTTGAGTTCATCTGAGGAGTAGTACATTATCTAAAATATATTTAATAAACTAGAAAATAATATACATCTAGAGAACGGAGCAAATTCATTAATGAAGCAGCATTACATTACCACAACAAGTAGGAAAACATTGCGGTTAGCATTGAAGGAAGGAGCTACTAAGTATGCAGCTAGGGACTTGGGAATTGCGAATGAATGGCTGAATCTAGATGAAGAAGCATGGCAAAACAGCAAAAAGTAGCTTATCCTAAAATACAGAGAGGTTGTGGGATAATTAAGAAAACATTTTAGCTCCTTACTGTAATTCCCTATGGCTATTTTCCGGCAGTATATCCTTCCTTTTTTGATTGTTTTAGTATTTTTAGTTTCGCTGGTGGCTGTGAGCGCTAGGGCCTTTTACCCGGTGATATGGCG
>JAAUUE010000425.1 GCA_012031635.1 Coleofasciculaceae cyanobacterium SM2_1_6
CTATACTACAACTAGTGGAGGGCTTATACGAAGAAAAAATATATCAGGGTGACGAGGTGATGCGATCGCCTTTACTCCCAGAACTAGCGATCGACCCAAATAAAATCTTCCAAGTTTAGTTTTTATTACACAACTTAATTAAATTTCTAGTCTTAATTATATGGCACCACCAATTCAAACATCAGATATTTCTAGCGAGATTGTCAGAACAATTCAGAACTTAGTAGATGAGAATGGAAAGAAATCTACTCTCAAAACCTACCCGATTCGGCTCATGGTAGAGCAAGCAGAAAAATTCGGAGAGGAGCTTAAAAGCCAACGTCTAGAAACTAATCAAATTCGCAAGTTTTTGGATGCCATTAATCGATTGAAATCAAAGTTAGTAGGTAACAATAAATTCTCTGAAATTGAAGTAGAAATTGTGCTACTCAAACCCAAACTTGCCTATGCTGCTGCTCGTCAAAATGTGGTCAAACCATTAAATAAGGTTATGTCTGCTGCCATTGACAAGGTGGAAAGCAAAGAAGATTTTGAAAGACTTGTAAATCTCATTGAATCAATTATTGCTTATCACAAACAAGCAGGAGGAAAATAACGATGCCAGCAGCAACAAAGCAAAAGCCTTTATTAGGTAAACTTATTCTTTCTAGTAAACTGAGAGTTGTTACGGGCTTACATATTGGATCGGGTGGTGAAAATTTAGATATTGGTGGATTAGATAAGGCAGTAATGCGAAATCCTTTAGATAAGCACCCTTATCTACCTGGTTCCTCAATCAAAGGAAAGATGCGTTCTATTTTGGAGCGATTTTTAAATAAGCCAGCTAACCGTCCGGGCGGGAGTGGCACATTTCGCTATGAGAGTGATGATTTAGTGACTGGTTATTCATTGAATGAAATTGAATTTATCGGTGCAAATACTTGTGAAGTAAGCCGTGTATTTGGCTCTACAGGAACTAATTGTTGGTTGCCAGAAGCGATCGTCCAACAACCAGATCAAGGTCTAGAGCGTCTTGGCAATGATGAGAAAATATTTAAAGGAGTTAAACATCTCAAAGTTAAAGGAAGAAATTCGCCTGCTCGTTTGATAGTGCGTGATTGCCATTTAGCTCAAGAATCTGCGGAACGTCTAAAGTCGATCGATACGGGTCTTTATATGACGGAATGGAAGTTTGAAAATGGGATCGATCGCATTACGGCGGCAGCAAATCCTCGACAATTAGAGCGAGTTCCGGCGGGGGCAGAATTTGAATTTGAGTTGGTTTATACCGTTGAAAATCCTGATCAAGTAGTAGAAGACCTAAAGAATATTGCGATCGCTCTTGCCATCCTAGAAGATGATGCTCTTGGTGGTCATGGTTCTCGTGGTTACGGCAAGATTGCCTTTGAAAATTTCAAACTGTATTATCGTGATTTAGATTATTACAGGTCTATTGGCACAAAAGGTAAAACATCTCCTGAACCTTTGCAGGAGGCTGATGATACTGAAAAACTCCTTAATAATTTTGATCAATTTACTAGTGAAGTTCAGAAGCGTTTGCCAGAGAAGAAGGACTAAATATGAGCAATTGGAAACTAGTTAAACTAGATTTTGGAAATACTCCGGCTCATTTTGGGGAGGTGGGAATTGGGCTGGAAGAAGCTATTGAGCGGGTACGATCGGATACCCTATTTAGTGCGTGGGTAATTTCCTATGCTCGTTTAGGAGGAAAGATTGAAGATTTACTAGGGCGCTTTCCAACAAAGTTAAAACCATCTTGTGAGCCACCTTTTAGATTGAGTTCAACTTTCTTGTTTAGAGAAAAAGATTCAAAAAACCCTAAAGATTCAACAATATATTATCTACCAAAACCTCTAAAATTTCCGATTAAATATCCTATTGGGGATGATTTGGAATTTGCTAAAGAATATAAAAGCTAAAGTTTCTCCCGCTTTGTGTTTGGCAGCGATGGTATCAAGGGGATGGGTTTGATGGGAGCGATCGCCAAGAATTAATAGCTAAGGCAACAAAAAGAGATGCTACATCTAATAATCTTAAACAATCCTGTGCTTTTAGTTATGGGGATGCTTATAAATTTGAAACTCAGCCTAAGGTAGCGATCGATCGCCTGACCCGTGCTACTAATTTCTATCACACAAAATTCGTCCGCTATCGTTCTCAAGATAATCATAAATCAGGCTTATATTTCTTGATCCAATTCAATGATCTCAGTTTAGAAAATGATCTCAAAGCTGCTCTAGAATTATTGGGTGATGAAGGGCTTGGAGGAGAGCGATCGAGCGGAGCCGGACGCTTTGAACCTTCATGGCATGAATTACATGAATTACCTGAAATTTGGAAGAACGTAATCAACTTTTCTCAAGGTGATTGTTATAGCTTAATGAGTTTGTACTGGGATGATCCAATTATTTCTCTAACAAATTCTAGCTATGAACTACAAGAGCGGGGCGGTTGGATTGCTTCGCCTTTTTCAGGCAGACAACTCCGCCGAAAATCCGTGAAAATGTTTACTGAAGGTTCAACTTTTATAGAAATTCCTCGAGGAAAACTTGCGGATGTCACCCCTCGTGATGCTAGTGGTAATAGGCTTTCAGATCACTGCATCTATCGTTCTGGAATTAGTTTGAGTATCCCCATAAAAACCTCTTAGGAGTAGTTCTATGATTTCTACTAGCACGGCTCTACAAAAACCAGAACTCTTAAAGATTGGTAAGTTTCAATTAGTTAGCCCGATCGTACATATTGGCTCAGAGGTTTCTAAACTAAATCCCTTTGAGTATGTAGCAACTAGCAGCCGGGTTTATTTTCCCGATCGAGAAGCTCTAGGACAGGTATTACAGAAAAGAGGTAAGTTAACAGAATATATTCACCGCATTGAACAGCGTGAAGATATTACTTCCTTGCTTGAAGATACCTTTGGCGAAAACTGGCTAGAGATAACAACTGAGGAAGGTAATCCAGTTTTTCCAGATCACAGAAGTAGTCGGCGTTGGACTCAGGAAAGAATTACTGACCTCCGCCCTATGATTCGGAATGGTTTTGGGCAGCTTTATATTCCCGGTTCTTCTATTAAAGGGGCAATTAGAACTGCGATCGCCTACTATCTTCTTAAATACGCTAAAACTCTCAATGTTCCCCAAGAAAAAAGAGTTAGTAGTATTGAAACCCAACTTCGCCAAAACCTAGGTGACTTGAAATATCGGGCTAAGTTTGTGGATGACAATCTATTCATGGATGAACTATTTGCCAACTATGGGTTAACTTATCAAGGTCGGTCTGTTCGTGTCCAAGAAAGACCAAATCCTAACACTGATGATCATGCGGGCTAGTCCATGTCACTGATACTGCACCTATTCAAGAATTTCAACGCCGCACTCCAAAAGGGCAACCTATATTTCATAAT
>JAAUUE010000042.1 GCA_012031635.1 Coleofasciculaceae cyanobacterium SM2_1_6
CCCAGCCCCTTCTCCCTAGGGAGAAGGGGAGTAAGAGGAAAGTCCCTCTCCCTAGGGAGAGGGATTTAGGGTGAGGGTCATGATTCACGCAAGAGGTCTATTAATTTGACAATAATTTGATAATTTGATCCATTGACTTTAAATGCCTAGGGAGTTTGAGACTCTGGGAGCGATCGAGCCTAATTCCCTAGGACAAAATTAAAACGGGGCTAGAAAAAATTTATAGACTATCGGGACTGAGGGGCAGCAAATCTCCCTGAGTAGTTAATCCTAACAGCATGGGTTTTTGGGGGGGGATGAATTTTCCGGTGAGGGCGCACCTCTCCTCTCGCTGGGAAGTGGCAGCAATACTAGCACGAATTTCTTGGGGGGTAATGGCGGAGCCGGGGGATTTTTGCTGGACATAATTCCAGAGAACATCTCGAATGAGCGCTTGATAGCCTTGATTGCCCGAAAGTTGTTTCAGGCTTTCCTTTAATTCTCGCTCTAGGCGAATGCTGGTAACTTCCATTTCCGTGGTGGTGGTTTTTGGTAATGTGCGAATCATGGGATTTTTCCTCCTCAGAGTGTGTAATATTTATAGACAGAATCATAATACAAGTGTAGTATTAAAAAGTTAGCTTAATGTCAATCTGGAATAAGAAATACCTCTAATCTCCTTTGACAAGTTCAGAGCCACAACTCCAATTCCTGTAAAAAGCAGAGAAATAAGACCGAAATTCTTAATAAACTGCTTGTAGAATCTCAAAATCCTTTAACTTCTTATCAACTTTCCACAAATGCTGACACCTTTAACCGCGGCTAAATTTTGGCAAAACTCGATCGATCCCTCCCTCCCAGAGCATCGATTTCTAGTTTTTGTGGGCAAAGGATTGTTCTTTGTTAATAATATAAATAACCCTCAAGGTAGTTTTGAGGAAATTGCAACTCAAATTAATTCCCAAATTAATTCAGAAAATTCGGCATATTTTCCTTGGACAGACCCCCGCCGGGGCTTTGGCATCAGGAGTGGCGATCGGTATAGGCATAATCTCTGGTTAAGCTATACCTGAAAGATGGAAGAACCAAATGGTTTTACCCCCGCCTCTCCAGCAGAAGTGGGGGTTATTTATTTAACAACTGGTAGTGCTGAAAATGCTCCTAGGAGAGCATAAAAATCATTAGATTATTAACTTGGCTGACGACTAAAGGAGGTTCGGTGTGACCAGCGTAACTGATGTGTTGAGGCAATCTGTAGTGGTTTTTTCTAAGAATTATCTGCCCATAACCCGGATTAATATCCGGCGAGCGATCGTGCTGCTAGTTACTGGAAAAGCCGAACCTCTAGATCTGGCTACCGAAGTCGGAGTACAAGTACGATCGCCCAACGTTGTCCTGCTAGTGCCTCCCCACATCCGTCTCACTTGCAATGGCAATGAGCGCCTCTGGAAAGTTCCGCCCGTGAATCGCCGGGAAGTCCTCCGCCGGGATCACCACACCTGCCAGTATTGCGGCAGCACCAAGCATCTCACCCTAGATCACGTAATTCCTCGATCGAAGGGCGGTAAACATAGCTGGGATAACGTGGTGACTGCCTGTGAGCGCTGCAACTCCAAGAAGGGCGATCGAACTCCCCAAGAAGCCAATATGCCCCTGCGGAACCAACCCAAAGCCCCCATGCACCCCACCATCGCCTTTGCCGAAAATTTCTGGCGCACCCAAAACGACCCCCAACAGGAGGAAAACTATGCTGAAACTCACCTATACGGAAAATAGCCTCCACCTCGAACAACTGGGGGAACCCATGGAAGAATGGATCGCTGCGAGGGTAGTATTTGCCCTGCGTTTGGGGCAAGGCATTCAGGTCAGCCCCAGCCATGCTGCTTTCCTTGTACCGATGGATTTATCCCTTGTGAAGCATCTCCAAGCTCAGGTGACTCGCCAACAGGATCCGGATATTGGGGTTTGTGTGGGCGATCGAGACTATCTCGAAATCAGTCTCCGGGGAACTTGGATCAGCGATCATCTCACCACAGATCAAGGTATCTTTGTAACTTCTCTCTATCCTATGCTGGAGTTTATCCTAGCGAAGCTCTGGCAAGAACAGGGAACTGAGGTGGTGCGATCGTAAACCTTTTATATTTCTATGTGGCGTTTGAGGATTTGACCAATAACGCCATATCTATCACCTACTAACCCTTCTAATTCGTGTTCAATATCTTCTAGCCAACCTAATTTACTTGTCCACTTCCCATTAGTTAATTGTCGAGCTGCGTGGGTAGGAATACTGAGGGAGTCCACATATATAGCTATTTTTTGATATCCAACTTCCAATTGATAGCTGTTGCAGGCTGCATATCCCAGAGTTTGATAAGCCTGAATATATGCTTCTAGAGTTTCTTCCTTTGGTACACCTAGGGGCCAATAAAATTGTTCTTCTGGTGTTGGTTGCCACCATCGATCGTCTTCCCCCGCAGCCCAAGTGAAACAGTTATATTCTTGAGATTTCGGGCTAGTAACTTGATAATTTGTGGAAGATAATTTGGGCCACTTTACCTCAAGGTCTGGTCTTCTATACATGTTCCTCGATCGCATAGCCTTGATTTTTGCCCCACTCTAGCCACGCTGAAGCCATTTGTCTAACTCTACCTTTCTGCTCTGGTTTAATTGGATTTTCGCCTGTGATTGCGTTCAATGCTGCCAACCAGTAGAGGGGATTGTTTTCTAATTCCCTGAGTAGTAAAGGCACAATTTCTATACCCATATTAATGATTTCTTGATACATCGGATGTTGAGCCATCTGAGTTGTGGAAGATAACCCGGCTACCTCTTGTTCCCAAGCTGAGGCAAGGGCATAAAATCGATCGATCACCTCAGTAGAGACGGCAGTATTTTTGTTAAGGATATTTTTCATGATGTTTTGCCAACAAATTTTTAGCAAAGAATTTTAGCGAGATATATTTCTAACCTAGCAGTTAAATATAGCCTAAATAGAATTATTCTAGACTAGGCAAGAATCTAATTTATCCCTTTCCAGATTGTAGTGATCTATGGCTTTATCAAAGATTATCAAGGAACATAAGCTCCTGTTGGGGGCGACGGCGATCCTCTCGATCGGGTCGGTGGTGGCTGCTTGTGCTACGGGAGGAGCTTCGATCGCAGCAATCCCAATCTTGGCTGGATTTAGTTCTTCTCTGCTTAACAGTATGGCGGCGGCGAATTTGGGAGATTTGGCGAAGAGGTTGCGGGATAGCTCGCAGGTGTTGACTAATGAGGATTTGGCTAAGGCGGCGGGGAGAGCGATCGCTCTGGGAATCCAAGAGGTGATCCGGGAATCTTACCCAGAACTGGCAGGTACTTTTCGGGGGTTGGTCGATCGCACGGAGGGTTATTGGTTGGGGGTCGATCGGAGTGGAGAAAGTCCGGGGGATTATGGGGCGATCGAGGAAGGTCAGTTACGTTATGCTTTTGCGGCGTTCACGGGGGAGGGGGATAAATTTCAGACTCTAGATTTACCTAGTTGGCAGAAGTTGGTGCAATATTTGATGGAGCAGGAGCGGGGTCATTTACCGGCGGGGCTGGAGGAATATCAGGATTTCATGGCTGCTGTGAGCAAGAAGCTCCACGAGAAGTTTCCTTTCTATCTGCGGGAGGTTCTCAAGCAGGATGCTAGTCAGGGGGGTAAGGCTTTTAGTGGCATGGTGTTGGATTTGTTACGGGATAATATTGCTCAAGTTAACCAAGTTGCGATCACCCAGCAAAATATGATTCAGCTATTGCAACAGTTGGATACGGGGATTCGGGATGAGCTTGCCCAAATTCGGGAATCTTTCCAGCAGTATTTTGATCTGACTAAGCCCCAGTTACCTCTTCCCCAAGCGTGTGAGGCGGTTATCCAAGAGAAAACCCAAGATTTTGTGGGACGGCGCTATGTTTTTGAGGCGATGCAGAACTTTGTCCGGCAACAGCCCAAGGGCTACTTTATCCTAGAGGCGGATCCCGGTGTGGGGAAAAGTGCGATCATGGCTCGGTGTGTGCAGTTGCTCCAAGGGCGGGGACTGACGCATTTTAATATTCAATCTCAAGGGATTATTCGGGCTGACCAGTTCCTAGAAAATATTTGCACTCAACTGATTCAGGCGTATGGATTGAAGTATCCTAAGTTGCCAGAGAATACTACACGGGATGGAAATGTTTTAGCAAAGTTACTGGGGGAAGCCAGCCAAAATCTCCCACGGGGGCAGAAAATTATTATTGTGGTGGATGCCTTGGATGAGGTGGATTTATCTACCCAAACTGAGAATAGTAATGTGTTGTATTTACCGGATGCCCTGCCGGAAAATGTCTATTTTATTCTCTCGAAACGTCCCCAAGCATTGCCCATGCCTTTGAGTGACTATCAAGTTAATTTTGATTTGATGCAATATCCGGCAGAAAGTGCGGCAGATGCTCGGCATTATGTGGAGAGGCGGTTGCAGCATAGTCCCCAAATTCAGCAGTGGGTGACAGCCCGAAGCTCGACTCAGGAGGAGTTTTTGCGGGAACTGGTGGGGAGGAGTGCGAATAATTTTATGTATTTGCGTTATGTGTTGAATGATATCCGGGATGGACTCTACAGGAGTGAAACCCTCGATAGTTTACCTAGGGGTTTACAGCGCTACTACCAAAAGCATTGGCAACTGATGGGGATGAATGATGATCCTGATCTGGATAAAATCCACACGATTTATGTCCTCTCGGAGGTGCGGGAACCTGTTTCTCGGCGGTTGTTGGTGAAGTTAACGGGGGTAGCGGAGCCTGTTCTGCGGAAAACTTTAGAAAAATGGGAGCAGTTTCTGCGGTTACAAACCATCGAGAAGGAAACTCGCTATGCTATCTATCACGCTTCTTTTAGTGATTTTCTGAATCAGCAGGTGGAGGATTTGGGATTTGATCTAGGAGAGATTAACCGCCGGATTGCGGAGAACCTTGCGGAGGGAGCGCCACTATGACCACAAAATTAGGAGTTTGGCTAAATCAACAATTACCAGAAAACTGTTTGCATTTACTGCGACATCAACCTAGTTATTTTGCTAAGGGGGGAGAAGTTGGGCGGTTGGTAGCTTGGTTAACGGATTTTGGGTTTTTGGAGCAGAAGCTAGAGGCGGTGGGAATTACGGCGCTGATTGAGGACTATGATCTGGCTCTACCTTTGGTTGCTGGAGAGGAACAAAAAAGCCTAAAACTAATCCAAGGAGCGCTGAGGCTTTCTTCTCATGTGGTAGCAGAGTATCCGAGCCAGTTGGCAGGGCAATTGTTGGGACGTTTGCTACCCTACGATGTGATGGTAGTTATTGATGAATCTAAATATTTTTGGGAATATTTACCACTAGTTGGGAAGTATTTGCCCCATAAACCTGTTAAAAAAGTTTCACAGACAGTTGCTCGACCTAGGAAGGTTCAATATCTACTAGAAGTTGCAAAGCAAGGGCAGGGAAAACCTTGGTTCCGTCCCCGCTTTCCCTGTTTTGATTCCCCCGGTGGGGCATTGATTCGTACCTTGACTGGGCATAGTGGCGGAGTACATGCAGTAGCTGTGACCCCAGAGGGCAATGTGATTTCCGGGTCTAGTGATAATACCCTGAAGGTATGGGATTTGCAAACAGGAACAGAACTGCTCACCTTCAAGGGGCATAGCCACTGGGTAAATGCAGTAGCCGTAACCCCAGAGGGCAAGGTGATTTCTGGGTCTTATGATGGCATTCTGAAAGTGTGGGATTTGCAGACGGGAGGGGAACTACTCACTTTAAAGGGAAATACCAGAACAGTGTCAGCAATAGCGGTGACCTCAGAGGGCAAGGTGATTTATGGGTATAACCCCCTAAAGGTGTGGAATTTGCAGACAGGAACAGAACTACTTACTCTCATTAGGCATACTGGCACAGTAGCCGTAACCCCACAGAGCGATCAGATTTGTGGGTCTAGGGCAGTAGCCGTAATCCCAGAGGGCAATGTGATTTCTGGGTCTGATGAGGGCATTCTGGAAGTGTGGAACTTGCAAACAGGAGCAAGTCTGCTCACCTTCAAGGGGCATAGTGATTGGGTAAATGCAGTAGCCGTAACCCCAAAGGGCAAGGTGATTTCCGGGTCTACCGATAGAACCCTGAAAGTGTGGGATTTGCAGACAGAAAAGAGATTGCTCACTTTGAAGGGGCATATTGGTGAGGTAACAGCAGTAGCAGTAACCTCAGAGGGCAAGGTAGTTTCTGGGTCTTTGGATAAGGTACTGAAAGTGTGGAACTTGCAAACAGGAACAGAACTGCTTACCTTCAAGGGGCATAGTCACTGGGTAAATGCAGTAGCAGTAACCTCAGAGGGCAAGGTAGTTTCTGGGGTCTAGCGATCACACCCTAAAAGTGTGGAATTTGCACACAGGAAGGAAACTACTCACCTTCAAAGGGCATAATGCTGGGGTGTTAGCAGTAGCTATAACCTCAGAGGGCAAGGTGATTTCTGGATCTAGAGATAAAACCTTAAAGGTGTGGAATTTGCACACAGGCAAAGAACTCCTCACTCTCACTGGACATAGTAACGGCGTAACAGCGGTAGCCATTATCCCAGATGGGAAGGTGATTTCTGGATCTGGAGATAAAACCCTTAAGGTGTGGAATTTACAGACTGGAAGAGAACTAGCAACCTTCACTGCGGATGATATTATATCTTGTTGTGCTGTAGCTAATGATGGGCGTAGCGTTGTTGCCGGGGATATTTCCGGGCGAGTGTATTTTTTGTCCCTAGAAGGCTTGTGATCCATCGAACTTCTAGAAAATTAGACCCATGATTCCCAAGAAAAAGGCTGAACTTGGCTAATTCTTTCAAAATCACTATCAGCAGAGACTAGAGTTAATTCATTCTGAACAGCCGTAGCAACAATCCAGAGATCGTGATCAGTAAATCCCAAATTACTTATACTAGTCTGGCGACGCTTATTCTTATCTTTGGGGGCAAAACGATTAAAAACTGATGCCTTGATCTGGCTATAAATAATAGCAGTTTCTTCATCTATAAAATACAGATCAACAGTAGCCAAAAAACTCTTCAACAGCCCGCCGATTTTCTATAGTCTGCGCCGATTTATCAATCATGTAGAGAAGTTCAGCATAAGTAACAATGCTAATTCCCATAGTTTCATCTACGTAGTCATTTAGAATATCAACAACTTTGGCATTGCCATTAATAATATAACTACAGTGATTAGTATCCAATAAATAGGGCATAAGAATTAAAACTGTGCCTGCGATCGATCTCCCCGCACAACCTCTAGACATTCCTCTAGATCATCCCCCCGCCAAGTTCCTGCCAACTGCAACAGATTCCTGCCAGTTTTACCTCTTTTAATAGGGAGCCTTTTACCCAAAGTAGATGAATCAATTTCCATTTCAGCAAGAATAAGAGATGCGATCGTATCCTGCTCTTCCTCAGACAAAGTTTTCAATTGAGCGATCGCTTGTTCCAATAATTTAGTCATAGCAAAATTTTCCTTCGATCTTCCGTGCCTGAATTATAACTAAAACTCACTAGAATACAAACACCATCTAGTTTCTGGAAAATTAGACTCATGATTCTCCAAAAAAACTGAACTTGACTTAGTTGAATAAAAGCTGTTCAATTTCCTCTAAATAGGCTGGGATAACTTTAGGCGACATCTTTAAGTTTGTTCTCTAATTCTTGATGGAGAGCCAGATAGTGCTGGTAATTACCTGCCCATTCTACAAACACTTCCTCATCAGTAGTTTCACCCTGACTATATTTTGCAAAAAAATCTGCTGAATCCATGTGATGCTCTATTTCATAGATATTTAATTGTTTAACAATCCCAATTAGCGCATCTAGAGGGGATGTATATTCAATAAGTTGTTTGTGCATAGATTTATTTACTTTGTAGGGTTTTGCTATTAGGGCAGTGCTTGACCCGCCTCTTGATACTCCTCCAAAATCATCTCAAAGACATGAACCAGTTCAGCTTGGGCTGCCTCTGTAGTTTCTCCCCAAGCATGACAGCCGACAATTGCTGGAACATAGGCAACAAAAGTCCCATTATCATCCGGGCGCAGGACAACGGTATAGTTTTTGAGCGATCGCATGACAATTAACCTTACAATATTGCGAATAAGCCTAATATAACCCTCTTTTAGAAAGCTAGTGAATATCAGTTCTAGTAAATAAGGACATAGAGATTAAAACTGAGAATGCGATCGAGCTTCCCGCACAACCTGCAAACATTTCTCTAGGTCATCACGTTTTCAATTGAGCGTTGGCGTTAGCCTTCTGTAGGGATGTCGCTTGTTCCGATAATTTAGCCATGGTAAAACTTTCCTGCGATAGCCGCCGATAGTTACAGCGTTGTCGCTGGGGATACTTCTGGGCGAAGATATTTTTTGTCCCTAGAATGTTTGTGATCTATTGACCTTCTGGAAAATCAGACCCATGATGCTCAAGAAAAAGGGTGAATTAACAATACATTTTTTCTGGGGAGAGCGATCGAGCAACTTGACTAGTAAATATACTTATAGCAGTCCTAAATGATTTCACCCGCCGCAGGCGGGCGAAATCACCTACCAGAAGCAATCTAAATTAGAAAATGATTTAGGATTGCTATATTTAAGTAAATGTATCATGTATCTGGAATTAAACGGCGAAACTAATCTTCATAGAAATTAATATTTGAAAAACTTATTAATTTAATTAAACATTCTGAGAAAACATTTGAAGATTATGGGGATCAATAACTGATATATTAGCTACGCAAGCAAAAATAAAACCTTGAGAAATTCCTGCTAAGGCTAAACTAACTTTTAAGAATTGTTGATTTTCATTTTTCTTGGTCATTTTTCTGGTTAGCCTCTAGTGGAGAGCAGGTATCAAGAGAGCTTTACAGAGTGTGGTGTTGCACTCGCTCCAACGCTGGTATTTATAGTAGTTATTTAACGTAATAATTATGAACATTTATTAGTTTCTGGGCATGGGTTTTCGCTATTTGTCTATAGTAAAAAACGCACAACATACAAAAAAATATAAGTTAACTAATACTCGGTAATTTCTGGGGAAGGAAGACATGACATATACACAATCAAAGACTAAAGGCTACAGCGCTGGTGTACAAGACTATCGCTTGACCTATTACACACCAGACTACACTCCCAAAGATACAGATATTCTTGCAGCTTTTCGGGTTACACCCCAGCCCGGTGTCCCCCCAGAAGAAGCCGGAGCCGCCGTTGCTGCCGAATCTTCCACAGGTACTTGGACAACTGTCTGGACAGACCTCCTCACCGACTTGGATCGCTACAAAGGTCGTTGCTATGATATCGAGCCAGTTCCCGGTGAAGACAACCAGTTTATCGCTTTTATTGCCTATCCTCTAGACTTGTTTGAAGAAGGTTCCGTCACCAACTTGCTCACCTCTTTGGTTGGTAACGTGTTTGGTTTCAAGGCTCTCCGGGCTTTGCGTTTAGAAGATCTGCGGATCCCCATCGCTTACCTGAAAACCTTCCAAGGTCCTCCCCACGGGATTACCGTTGAGCGGGATAAATTGAATAAATACGGTCGTCCTCTGTTGGGTTGTACCATCAAACCTAAACTAGGTCTATCTGCCAAAAACTACGGTCGGGCAGTGTACGAAGTTCTCCGGGGTGGTCTAGATTTCACCAAAGATGACGAAAATATTAACTCCCAGCCCTTCATGCGTTGGCGTGACCGTTTTCTGTTTGTGCAAGAAGCGATCGACAAAGCCCAAGCAGAAACTGGCGAAATCAAAGGTCACTACCTCAACGTTACCGCTCCTACCTCTGAAGAAATGATGGAACGGGCTGAATTTGCTAAAGAAATTGGGACTCCCATCATCATGCATGACTACCTCACCGGTGGTTTCACTGCGAATACTTCTCTGGCTAAATGGTGTCGTCGTAATGGTGTCCTGCTCCACATTCACAGAGCTATGCACGCCGTAATCGATCGGCAAAAGAACCACGGTATCCACTTCCGAGTTCTTGCTAAGTGCCTCCGGATGTCTGGTGGTGATCACCTCCACTCTGGAACCGTTGTGGGTAAACTTGAAGGCGAAAAAGGCATCACCATGGGCTTTGTTGACCTCATGCGGGAAGACCACATTGAAGAAGACCGCAGCCGGGGTATTTACTTCACCCAAGACTGGGCTTCCATGCCCGGCGTTATGCCCGTAGCTTCCGGTGGGATCCACATTTGGCACATGCCTGCGCTCGTGGAAATCTTCGGCGATGATTCTTGCCTCCAGTTTGGTGGTGGTACCCTCGGACATCCTTGGGGTAACGCTCCCGGAGCCACAGCTAACCGGGTTGCCCTAGAAGCTTGTGTTCAAGCCAGAAACGAAGGTCGGAACCTCATGCGTGAAGGCGGCGATATTATTCGTGAAGCCTGCAAATGGAGTCCTGATCTGGCGGTTGCTTGCGAACTTTGGAAGGAAATCAAGTTTGAGTTTGAAGCTATGGATACTCTGTAGAACTCAAGCTGCAAGGGAGAAATTGGTCAGGAGTTCAATCACCTCGATTTCTCTCTTGCTCGATCGAGTCTAGTTGGCACTAGTTAGGTACTAAGCTAGGCTCGATGTTATCCCCATTTCGGCTGAGGTCAGGTCATGGATTTGAAGCAAATTGCCAAGGAAACCGCCAAGGTTTTGACCAGCTATCTAACCTATCAGGCTCTCAAGCTGGTGTTAGCGCAGGTGACGGAAACCAATCCGCCTTTAGCAATTTGGCTAACTGAATTTTCAGCCACCCATTCCATCCAAGATGGTGAAGCATACCTAGAAGCTCTCCTGCAAGTAGAATCAGAAACTGCTTTACGGATTATGACAGTGCGGCAACATTTAGCCGATGAGGTCACTGAGTTTTTACCAGAAATGGTACAAGCCAATATCCAAAAGTCTAATATGATCCACCGCCGCCAGCATCTAGAAAAGTTATCCGGGCTAGTTCCGTCAGCATTATCTCCAGATTTAGTTCAAGATTTAGATTCTGACCTGCCCACAGATTTATCTACGGATCTATCCTCAGAGCCATCAGCCGAATAAGTTAGCAAAACGAGTTAGCTGCCTAAGTTGAGTAAGCAATCTAACCTAACACATGAGCCGGGTTGACCGCATATCCCGAAAAACCTCCAAAAAACCTCCAAAAAATCTCCGAAAAATTGAGAATCTCCCCAGGAATAAATTATGAAGACCCTACCTAAAGAGCGCCGTTACGAAACCCTTTCCTATCTGCCCCCCCTCAGTGATGCCCAAATCGGTCGTCAGGTCCAATACATTTTGGATCAGGGCTACATCCCCGCCGTAGAATTTAACGAAACGTCTGATCCTGAAGTCCGTTACTGGACAATGTGGAAGCTACCTCTTTTTGGCGCTCGTTCTGTCCAAGAAGTGATGAGTGAAGTAGATGGTTGCCGTTCTGAGTACCGCAATTGCTACGTGCGGGTAGTAGGTTTTGACAATATCAAGCAGTGCCAAGTTCTCAGCTTTATTGTTTACAAGCCTAATGCTACTAACACCTATCGTTAAGTCTAATAGGTCTAGTAAATTATCTAGAAATAGTAAATTATCTAGAAATAGAAATTAATTGCATTCCATTTGTATTCATGGAACCCTAGGGGTAGCTAACTAGTTACCCTATTTTTTTGTTCAAATTTTTAATTCAAGTTAACTAATTTGACAAAACCTAAGCCTTGGTTTAGCTTGGAAATAACCTATTCTTGATACCTATGCCGAAAGTTCTTGAAGATATCCTGAATAATTTTTTTGTGTATATCTATACTAATGATCATGTTCCAGCTCATGTGCATGTATTCAAAGGCAGGAAAAATGATGCTAATCAGAGGGAAATCAAGATTAATATTGGCAATGAGTTAGAGCCTCCTTCTTTGGTTAGTGCCAATCCCAAAATAAAGAGTAAAGATTTAGTAGCTGCCCTTAGATTGGTAGCAGATAATCAAGAAATGTTATTAAATAAGTAGCGAGAGATTCATGGTACTTAAAAAGTGGGACAAAGAGTTAACAGAAGAAAATCTACAAGTACAGATAGCCCAAGCTCAGCAAAGATGGCATGAATTGGAATCTACGGAGCCTAGGGCTGTATCGGTACATTACGATGAAATTGAGAACTTAATTGTTATTAAACTCAAAAATGGAGCTATATTTAGTTTTCCGCCTAAATTGGCTCAAGGTTTAGCGAATGCTTCTCCAGAACAACTTGCTGATGTTTGGCTTCCGCTCTCTGGTAGTAGCGTACATTGGGAAAGCCTAGATGTTGATTTTGGCATCCCAGAACTAGTGGCGGGTGTTTTTGGGACAAAAGTATGGATGTCTGGGCTAGAAAAAAAGTGAAAACAGAGTAATTTTATTTTCAAAGCTAGGACGGTGGGGAAAAATCATCGGGATCAGGATTAATGCCAAGCGATCGCATCTTTGCCATCAATAAATTTAATTTTTCTTGGGTCATGTCGGCTCGTTGCTTTTCTGCCGCAGCTCTTTCACTCTCTGCTTCGGCTCTCTGACTCTCTGCCTCAGCCCGTTGACTCTCTGCCATTATCCTTTGTCTTTCCAAATCTAACTGCTCTTCTGGAGTAAGATATCGCTGATTTTCCTCATCAAACCAAGCTAACACCTCTCGCTGTAATGGGTCGGAAGGTAATACACATCTCCCTAACCCCAGCCCCGCCTCCGGTATCCAGTAAGGCTCCCCAGATTGTAATTGATACTGCCCTGCTACCAATTTATAAATTTCTAACGGTGCGTGTTTATCTCTTTGATAAAAATCTGGATTGTAAATAACGTAGTAAGTGACCCCCAATCGCTGATAAATCTCTAATTTCTGGTCATATTCCTTACCGTAGGTATGGGATACCATTTCTAGAACTAACACCGGGATAATATAATTTTCTTCCCATGTCACATAGCTGCCACGGGATTTTCCCCGCTTCCGTCGCTCCACTCCCAAACTCAAAAATCCGTCAGGTACTACGGGAATCCGGGGATTGCTGCCTGTGGTGTGGTAGATACCCATATCTGCTCCAAAAAACCAATCTTGCCGATCTTTCCAGATATGTTCTAGCAAAAACAAAAGGAGATTAGGGAGAAAATTTTGGTCTTCGTTATCCACAGGAGTGTCGTCGGAGTCAGGTAATTCATCGCTGCTGGGCAGATATTGGTGTTCTATTTTCAACATCGGCTAAAACCTTAAAGTTGAGGAGGGGTGATATTGTCATTATAAGTATGATCAAGATGATCTCGGAAACTGGGTCATCAGCCAAGCAGTGGTGGCGGATTGAGATTCTTGGCGGCTGCGTTGTAGGGCTTGTTCAAGGATTTCTAATTTTAGCCCCGGTAATACTTGAGATTCTTGGAGACGGCGGCTGCTGCGATCGCTCTCCACCCTAAAAGCATAGATTTGGCTAGCTTGCACATCCACAACCCAGTATTCCCGCAGCCCCAGATCTTCGTATTGCAGGCGCTTAAACCCCAAGTCATCAGGAAGGGAAGTATCAGAAATTTCAATAACTAGATCAGGTTGTGGGTAAAGTTCTAGATCAATTACTCTTGTTCCCCAAGGAATAGCATTGGCATTTTCCCCAATGTAGTAGGAAATGTCGGGTTGAAATTCGTAGGCTCGACTATGACGGTAGGAGCAGCAATCTTTAGCTGTCATGGGAATCTCTTGTTGAGCAGCAAAAAAAGTCAAAGCAAAAAGGATCAGAGCGTGGTCGTTAGCATGGTCAGAGCCAGTAGACATAGGTTCAAATCTCATGTAGCTAGGGTAATAATAGCCCTTTACTTTGGAGTTGCTGGGGTCATCGGCGATCGCAGTGAACTCTTCCCAACTAGCGGCTAACCAAGTATCTAGAGGAATTTGGTTTTGGGGAAGTTGGTTTTGGGGAGGTTGGGTTTGGAGCATAGGAGTTGTGAGTTATTGGTTAGGAATTTGACTCAAAATCCAAGTGACGGCTTCGGCTAAATCTGGGGCGATGTGATCGGGCTGGGCGTGGTGTTGGTAGTCGCCGCTAAGGATTTCTTTCCCGTAACCTGTTTGGACGAGGATGCCATGACAGCCCGCATTGTGAGCGAGGTCTACATCGGTAGCTTTGTCACCGACCATGAAACTTTGCTTTAAGTCTAGATCGCAATCCCAGGCTGCTGCCACTAACATCCCTGTATTTGGTTTGCGCCACGTACTCCAACCAGTGAGTTGAGGATTTTTACCGCCGACCCGTGCATTGAGGTAATGACAGGAATAGATAGCATCAAGTTTGGCTCCGGCGGCTTGGTGGAGGAGGGTTTGGAGGCGGTGATTTAGGGCTTGGATGTGGTCTAGGGAATAATAGTCCCGGGCTGCCCCGGATTGATTGGTGACAAGGCAGGTAAAGATGTGCCGATCGTTCAACTCTTTGACTGCGGCAGCGACACCGGGAATCAATTGTAGGTCTTCTAGGTTATGGATATAGCCGACTTCGACATTGAGGACTCCATCTCGATCGAGAAACACGGCTCCCTGACCCAGAGGATTTTTTGCTGTAGGACTTGCTGTAGGATTGATATTTGTATTATGCAAAGTTAATTCTGGAACTAAATTCTTTAACTAAACTCTTTAACTAAACTCTTTAACTAAACTCTGGAGCTAAACTCTGAAACTAAATCAAAGTTTCTAACTAAATTTTTTAACTAGCTTTCTAACCCCGCCAAATTTGCTCCAAGATCTGGGCTGGGGAAATATCAGCGATCGAGCCAGTGGCAGATTGAATCCCAATAAAGCGATCGCTCTGAGGCAAGAGTTTTTGGGCTGGAGTCGGACCAAACAGGGCAATGGTATAGGTTCCCACTGCTACGGAGACATGCATCGGCGCACTGTCTGTACAAAGCATTAACTTTGCCCCTGCTACGATCGCTGCCAGCTGCCCAATATTACCGGGAGCCACCACCTTGATATCTGCCGAAGACTGCAACATTTGGCTAATCCAGCTTTGATCTTCTGGTCCTGCAAGGAGAACGATGGGCAGGGCTGGTTGTTTGGCGTGGATATCTTGAATAATTTTCTGCCACTGCTGCACAGGATAAATTTTGTTGATCCCTTGGGTCTGGGCTAAGCGACTAGAGCCGCCATGGATCGCCACGTAACCGCCGGTGATCTCCAATTCTTTTTGTTTAGCTGCTGCCCAGTCCATATCTGCTTTAGGAATATTGGCAGTGATCGCCGGACAAGGAGAATTGATCCCTAAACCCTTGAGCAAATCATGGTACATCGCTGCGGCATACTGGTCTTGATTGAGGGGAACGGGATCAGTAAAAAAGTTCTTGCCGGCATTAGCATCGTAACCAATGCGCCGGGGAATCCCACTCATCCACAACAGGAAGCCGATCGCCCACCGTCGTCCCAAACTCAAGACAATATCGTATTCTTGATCACGAATGATCCCCAACAGGTTACCAAAATCAGCCATCCCATTGCGAGATTTATAATCAAATTTGATTACTTCTGATACCGACTGACAAATCCGATAAGCCCCTAGAGAGCGGGGTTCAACAATGACATCGATCGCTGCTTCTGGATAGTTGCGCTTCAGATCGTCAAGGGTAGGAAAGAATAGCACTTGGTCGCCAATTCCCCCCGGAACAAGAGCCAGTATTTTCATGGATTTTTAAGAATCATTAACTGTTATAGAAATCACCGTAAAACCCCTTGGCTTTAGCCGTGGGATATAAGGCGGTGAGCTTTGAGCGAACATTATCGAAGATTCTTAATTTTTGCATCAAAAAGTAGAGAATTAAATAGATTCTCCTTGCCAGTGTCATAAAAACTAACTACAGTTAAATGTAACAGGTACGGTAATCAACCTGTCTAAAAACCGAGTCGCCTAACGGCAAACGCTGTACCTTGACAATTGAATCTATGCGGTTGAATCTATGCGGTTCTACTGCATTGTACTAGACTCCTCTTCGCAGTAGGTAAAAGATTTCTAGGAGCTAGACGAATCAGCATTTTGAAGCAAACTAGTTTCAAACTAAAACAGGACTTGCTCCAAATGCAACTAGGGTAGGGCATACCCAAAGTAACGCTTGAGGAGAGCCTCACCTCTGGTCTAGAGAACGCAAGGAATCTAGATTAAGTGATCTCGATAAATCGAGAATTCCACGCTCTTTAGACGTGGGAGTGTCAAGCTATGTAACTTATACCATGATGCTGCCAGCAATTTGTAGAAGATTTGACAATCTACTCTAGATTTACCCTATTTCTACTTGGATAACCATTTTTAATAGCTAATAGTCAAAGTTACTGAAGCCTCTACTCTTTGATCACCGGGAATTACAGGTGTGGGCGCACCTTGGGCAAAAGCCTCTGAAGCTGCCCGGAGGAAAATGGGGGGCGGTGGGGTAGCTCCATTAACTTGAATATTGACAATTTCGCGGCGAGTGAGGTTCAGAGAACTCAGCACCGTATCTGCTTGCTTTTGGGCATCTTGGGTCGCCAGACGGAGAGCCTGCTGTTGGGCTTGGTCGATCGCTGCATCACTAGCAGTGAAGTTAATTCCCTCAATTCTGGTCGCTCCCGCTTGCACAGCTCCATCCACAATCTGCCCGGCTCGATCGGGGGCAACTCGGAAACTAAGTTTGTTTGTGCCTCGATAGCCAATCAATTCCTGTCGATCGTTGGCATAGTTATAGACAGGTTCCAGACGAATTCCTCTGGTTTGCAAGTTTTCCACATTCTGGGTGCGCAAGAGATTGACCACGGCGTTCGATCGACTCGCTACTTCCTGTTGGACTTCACTGGCATTTTTGCCCTGAAACTCCACTCCCAAATCTACCCTAGCGATGGTAGCGGCGATCGTCTCTACTCCCCGTCCACTAACACTCAAAGTTCTTAACATACGTTCTTGAGCCGCCACTGGGTCAGCCAAACCAATACTCAGGATCCCTAGGACTAGGGGCAAAAATCTTGACAATCCTTGAAGTTTTTGGGACTTTTGTAGTTTTTGCAATTTATGTAGTTTTTGTGGTTCTATTTGTAAATTTTGTAAATTTAATTCTTGATCATTTCCCTGCTCCATATCTAAAATTTTTAGGGTTAACAAATCACTCATTCTGAATCTCCTCACAATTATCAATGCAATTCAATGATTAAAATCTAATAATTAATATTACTCTTAATCCAATTTCTTCGGACTGAAAAAGTATGCCCAGAGTTCCTTTGATAATCAAAATTCTTTCTAGGGTAGGGGGCTGTTACTCCTCTTGTTTTTTGGAGCCATGACTTTATCTCAAGGGTATCTCAAGGGGATTAATATTGAAATATTCAAACATTAACTCTTACTGATCTGATGCCTAGTTACTCCATCCCCGCCGATAACGGTAAATATGACACTCTCATTCAGATTACGCTAGAAGGTTGTACGGTTACTATTCAGGAAAATGACGGACGATCTGGTGAAGGAGAAACGGTGTTTTGTGAAGTCCATGAGTTTACCTCGGAAACTAAAGCTCAAGAGTTTTTCCAAGAACAATGTCGCCGTGATCCTTATTACTCTCCGCCCACCGATGAAGAAATTACCCTCCAGAGGGGTGAACCCGTTTATCTGACATTTTCTGATGCTCGGAGCCATAAGTTCTATGAGGTGACTGTTACTGGGGTGGAAGTGCATATTCGATATGGTCGGATTGGCTCCAAGGGACAGGTGCATCACTCAACTGAAATCACGACAGATGTGGCTCTGGCTACGGCTATGCAGAAAATTAACGATAAGTTGAAAAAAGGCTACTTGCGATCGCCATCAACCAACTCTACAGAGCGATCGCAACAGTCTGAACTATCCCCATCAACCCCGTCAGCCCAAACCCCTTCTCCTTCAACAAACATCAACGCTAGCGCCACGGTTAGCGCCACGGTGTTAGCTCTTGCGGCAACCTTGCAGGCAGGAGGAGAGCTATTTTGGCAGATTTCGCCTCTGAAATTGGGTGTTACTGTGCAAATTGTGGCTATTTCTCATAGTCCTTTATTCTCATGCAATCTCATGGCAGGGGAAGATTTTGCCTATCACTGTAACCCCCGCACTGCCGAAGCCCAAATCGTCCAAAATACTCGGATCGGGCAAAACTGGGGACTTGAGGAAAGGTTGCTCCTGCCACAGGATATGGCTTTTGGTCAAACATTTACATTGACAATCTCAGTGCAAGACAATGACTTAATACTCTCTTTGAATGGTGCGATTCTTCACCATTATCAACATCGGATTAGCCCTACCCAAATAAATGGTTTGCGCTTAATCTGTAGCCAAGGTCACCTCCATACTTTATCTGTACAAGTAGCTGAGTTAGCTTCACCGCCAGAAAGTCTACCGCTTTCTTCCAGCCCCATTGAAGAAACGGACGTAGCTGAACTTGATATTCAGCAGGTTCTCCGTTCTGCTCCCGCTTGGCTACCGATCGTTGTTGACGGGGATGGTGATAGATTAGCCTCCAAGTTTGGTGGTCGTCCTTGGCTGGCGATCGACGAAGCTTGGCCGACTTGCCCCACCTGTCCCCAACCCATGCAGCTCTTTTTGCAATTAAATTTGGGAAATTTACCAGGAACTGTTCGTGAAGAGTTTGGTTCTGGTTTGCTGCAAGTGTTTCACTGTCTATCTGAAACCTGCCAATCAGTAGTGGAATATCCGGGTGTTTACTACGGTCGAGTGCCTTCAGTCGAACAAAGCTCCAGAACCCGTCTAGTAAATCCCGTGGGGAGTGGCTCAACCCCGCCATTACCTGAAATTTTAGGAGAACCCTATGAAAGTTTCCCAGCCAAAACCATCATTGATTGGCAAATAATTGACGACTATCCTGATCCTGACGAGCTTGGGTTCTCAGATGATGAATGGGATGAGATTGTTGAGCGATTTGGTCTCAATGACTTGATCGATTATGAGGATCAATACCCCACTAACAATACTGATAAACTAGGTGGTTATCCATGCTGGGTACAGGATGTGGAATATCCGGGATGTCCGGTTTGTCTTGCTCCCATGCGGCTGGTGTTTCAACTGGCTTCCGGCAAAAACCTTAGCTATGCGTTTGGTGATATGGGAATTGCCTATGTGCTTCAGTGTCAAACCCACAAAGATCAATTTGCATTTATCTCATCTTGTGGTTAAGCAAGTTTTTGAGAAGAAGAACTTTATGTTGTTGTGCTGGGGGCGATCGAACCCAGAGTTCATATCCAAAAATTGACTTGTCGGCACTATGAGACTTGAGGGAAAGCTACAGAAATAGGGCATCAACTCTAGATTT
>JAAUUE010000043.1 GCA_012031635.1 Coleofasciculaceae cyanobacterium SM2_1_6
TGTCTGAAAAGGGATGATCTGTATTGTTTCGTACTCAGAGATCCCCCTAGCCCCTTCAAAGGGGGAACCAGATTCAAAGTCCCCCTTTTAATAGGCTTTGCCTTCCCGTAGGGTAGGGGGATTTAGGGGGATCAAAACTTTTGCCACCCACAGTAAGACTTTTCAGACATCCTCTTAGGAATATCTAATTTTTTGATCCTAATAAAAAATAGGTAGTCATTTCTCCCTTACCCTTAATGGGAATACGCCCCCGCTCTTGGAAAACAAACTCCTCTTGCAAGCGCTGATACACTACCTCTGTCACCTGAATTTGCCCGGGAATCCCACTAGACTCCATCCGAGAAGCCACATTTACCGTATCTCCCCAGAGATCGTAGATAAATTTTGTTAAGCCAATCACGCCAGCAACCACGGGACCGATATTAATACCAATTCTGAGGGTGAGCTCCTGCTGATTTTTTTGGTTGAAATTGTTAATAGCTGCCTGCATATCTAGGGCAATTTGGGCGATCGAGCGATCGTGGTCATCCCTGGGAGTCGGCAGTCCCCCCACCACCATGTAGGCATCGCCAATGGTCTTAATTTTCTCTAGCCCGTGCCTTTCGGTGAGTTGATCAAACTCACTAAAAATTAGATTCAACAGTTCTACTAATTCCCTTGGAGTCTTTTCACTAGAAAAATCCGTAAAGCCCACCAAGTCTGCAAACAGCACACTCACATCCCCAAAGCTATCGGCAATAACCCCCTGTTTTTCTTGGAGACGGACGGCGATCGGCTTGGGGAGAATATTAATTAATAACTTCTCCGTCTGCTCTTGGGCGAATTTGCGCTCGGTAATATCGGAAACTGTTCCTTCATAATAAAGAATTTTACCCTTAGAATCTCGCACCGTTCTGGCACTTTCCGAAATCCAGATAATCGATCGATCCTTGCGATAAACCTGAGACTCAAACCCAAGAACAGCATTATTTGTCTCTACCGCATGAATAAACTCCTCACGGCGCTGGGCATCCACGTAGAGTTGCTCACTGATACTCTGCAAACCCAGAATCATCTCCTCTGGGGAACTGTAGCCGTAGATCCTCGCCAAGGCAGCATTGGCGCTTAAATACTGACCTTCGGGGGTGGTTTGATAAATCCCTTCCACAGCATTTTCCACAATACTGTGGTAGCGCTCTTGGGTAATATTGAGGATTTCTTCCGTGCGCTTGTGTTGAATTAAAGAACCCAGTTGAGTAGCAACACCACTAATTAAATCAATTAAATTTTGATCAATGAGTGTAACCCGGCGGCGATAGAAAATGAGCACCGTCAATACTTCCTCATGGTGAACAATGGGAATGCCAAAGACCGATCGCAATCCCCCCGACAAAGGTCTTTCTGGATTGATAAATATCTCCGGATCCGTAGACAAATCCTTGATCCACCCAAACTCCCGATTTGCCCACACCTTGCCCACCAAACCCTCATTGAGCTTGACGCGAGAACTCATAGCTTGAGTATGGAGATGCTGGAAACTGCGATCGCTCCCATACCACCCCGGGCTACACTCCATACAATGGCGATCGTCATTAGGAATCCACGCCTCCCCATAATCCCACTGAGTCGTAATACACACCAGCCGCAGCACCACTTGCAGAGCCGAATTCACATCATCTTGACGGCTCACCGCCTGAGTAGTTGCCAACAACAGCCGCAACTCTGCCTCTGACTGCCGCCGCAGTTCCATCTGTTTATTTAATTGTTTATTCTGTTGCTCTAAATGTTCTTGGAGGAGTTTAATGCGCATCTGGTTTTGAATTCTTGCCAACACCTCCAGGGGTTCAAAGGGCTTGGTAATATAATCTACCCCCCCCAGTTCAAAAGCCTTTACCTTATCCATCACCTCACCCAAGGCACTGACAAAAATTATCGGAATATGGGCGGTTCCGGGTTCTGCTTTCAGTTGTTGACAGACTTGATAACCGTTTAAATCTGGCATATTGATGTCTAGCAGGATCAAGTCAGGAGGATAGGATTGGACAGATTTTAGAGCCAATTTTCCACTGGGAGCCACCCTAATTTTGTACCCCTGCTCTGCCAGAATTTGGGTCAAAAGGTTGATATTAGCAGGAGTATCATCCACTACTAATATATTTCCTTGCAGTTCATAAATATCTGAGAAATCTGGTGGTGTCATCATAGGTTAGTCTAGATTAGTCAAGGGTGGCAATAGACTGAGAAGAGCCTCAAATTGATATTGGCTAACCAAGGGATGGAGGAGGGAGGCTAAGGTTGGCTGGAACTGCTGAATTTCTGAAGTTAGATTATTGATAACTTGGATATCTCCCTCCACTAAAGCTAGTTCTAGGTCGCGAAGCAATGCTTGGGGGAGATTGATTAGCTCCTCTTTGATTGTATTGAGCTGTTGCTCTGAGGTAACGGGGGTAAGGGGCTGCACTAATTTAACTTGTTTAGACAAAATTACTGGTGATCCAAGAATTGCTGGGGATGGGGATATACCTGCGCTAGGGGGGATGGTTAGGGGAACTGGCTTAATTAGAGGTTTAGCTACGGGATTAGACTGACTATTTATATAGGATAGCTGTAAGTGTTTAGCGAGGATCTTAAAGATTTTTCCTTCTCGGATGGGTTTGACCAGATAGTCATCACATCTGGTAAATAGGGGAAATTGGGGCTGGGGAATTGTTGTGCAGATGGCAATAACCTTGGCTCTAGGGATGCCCGGTATTTCTGTAGATTCTAGACTAATTTTAAAAGTTTCTAAATCCATAGACTCCAAGTTAATAAAAATCATATTGGGATGCCAGTGCTGGCACAGAGTAATCGTCTCCTGAAGATTTTGAGCTTCTTGGAGGCTAAATCCCAAGGGGTGGAGAATACTTCTGAGGAGTTGTCGATCGACTTCTGCCGTCTCTACAATTAAAATCCGATGGGGAGTCGCCTGGAGAGCAATCTCTGTAGTCTCCGTGGCTGCTGGGGGGGCTGGTTCACTGACCCAAGCCAGAATTTGAAATTCGACGCTGGTACCTTGACCCAGTACGCTATGGATCTGCATATCTCCGCCGAGGAGTTGGGCAAAGCCCCTACTGATACTCAGCCCCAGCCCCGTACTGCCGGGCATCTTTTGTCCAGAGGTGGTTTGGCTAAAGGGTTGGAAGAGTCGATCGATCTCTTGAGGGGCAATCCCACAGCCTGTATCACTCACCGTAAACCGCAGATGTATCTCCGTATTATCCGCAAGGGGAGAGGTATAGTTTCTCGCAATATTTTGGGAATCATCGCCAAGGATTTCGATCTTAATCGTCACTCCGCCAACCTTTGTAAATTTCAGCCCATTATTCACCAAGTTCAACAAAATCTGCCGTAATTTTAATTGATCAGTATAAATATATCGGGGGACTAGGGGCGCAAATTCGTAGGTAAGCTGCAAATCTTGCTGCTCTGCGGACAATTGAAACATCTCGATCACTTCTTCTAAGAGTTGATAAAGATTAAAAGTTTGTCCTTGGAAATTCGATCGTCCCGCTTCAATTTTTGATAGATCTAGAACCTGATTAATCAAACTCAGCAAATGCCCACCACTCGAAATAATAATGCCGAGGTTGCTCTGCTGCTCTGGGGTTAGATTTGGTTGGCGTTCCATGAGTTGCGAAAAACCTAAAATCGCATTCAATGGAGTCCGTAGCTCATGACTCATGTGGGCAAGGAAAGTGCTTTTTGCCTGATTCGCCGCCTCTGCTGCTTCCTTCGCTTGGCGCAGTTCTTCTTCAATATTTTTTAGCTCAGTAATATCCGTAGAAGAACCGATTACTCCCTGAGTATTACCCTGAGTATCAAAAAAAGGGCTAATCATGGTGTAGTACCAACGCTTCTCCCCCAAACAATTAGTCATTAATTGAGAAGGATAAGATTGGGTTATACCTTGGATCGATACTTGCTGATTATTTTGGAGAAATTGCTCACCCTGCTCATAATCATGACTTAGTTCCGCATGGGTTTTGCCAATGATTTGGTCGATTGGCATGGCATAGATATTTGATGTGGCTTGATTTGCGGTGAGAAATCTTCCTTGCAGATCCTTGATAAAAACCGGATTGGGGACAGTATTGACTACCTGTTGGAAAAAATTACGCTGCTCCCGTAGCTCGATTTCTGCTTGTTTGCGATCGCTGATGTCTTGGGCATGGGAAACGCTGTACAGAAGCTGTTGATTTTGGTTGCGGATAGCGGTGACACTCAACAACACCCAGACAAAGCCGCCGTCTTTACGCACGTAACGTTTTTCTAGATGGTAGTAAGGAATCTCTCCTGCCATCGTTTGCGTATAGAGAGATTGATCTGCGGCTATATCTTCAGGGTGAGTAATTTCCTGAAAGGAAAGCTCAAGTAGCTCTGCCTCGGTATAGCCCAACATTTGGCAAAAAGCTGCATTTACTTGGAGGAATCCACCAGCGTTGTTACACAGGCTCATCCCGATCGCCGTATTGTGAAAAGCACTGCGAAATTTGGTTTCACTATCTCGTAGAGCAGTTTCCATCAACTTCAAGTTGGTAATATCCGTAGCGACTGCGGTCACAAACCAGCATCCCTTGACAGCATCCCATCGCGAAAATAGATAGTCAGAAATCCAGTGCATCTGGCCATCTGGGTGATAGTAACGATATTCAATATTCCGGGAATTTTCCTGACAAACTGTGGCATCCAAGATATCCCAAGTATGAATGGGATCTTCAGGATGGACTCTAGCCGCAAACAGAGTGATGTCCGCCAGCAATTCTTCAGGAGTGTAGCCAAATATTTGCTTTTGTCCAGCCGAGAGATATACGTATTTGCGTTTGTATTCTGGGGGGTAAAGCTGAAAACAGGTGATTGCGGCGACGGCATTATCAAGGACGTACTGAAATAGAGATTCGGATTCGCTTAAAGTTGCTTCGACTACCTGGCGTTGATGGATTTCCTGAGCTAGCTGAGTATTGAGGGCAGATAGTTCTGCTGCCTGCCATTGGAGGGTAAGATGCTGGAGAGTTACATACCTTGCCATCACCAAGCTAGTCAGGGTTGTACAGAGAACAAACACCAAAAATAGCAGCACCAAGGTTTGGGATAGTTGAGCTTGGGAACTAAGTAAATATACAGCGATCGAGCCAACCCCCACCACCTGAGCCATCAGCGGTAAAATATAGAGGATCTTTAGGGGTAATCTGCCCAAAATCCGCCAAGTATGATGTTTTAGGAAATTAGGCAGGGTCTTCATCGTGGCATTACTCCAAATTTCCTCTCAATATTACACACGAATCAAGAGAAAAAGGTAAAAGGTAAAAGGTAAAGATGTATTTTACGACTTAGGAAGTATTTCCAGTAAATTATATTAATACTTTTTCCCTCTAACTTTTGACTCGTCATCTTGTGTAAGTATCAAGGGCTTGAGCCAAATCCAGAAGTTGTTCTAGTTTATACTCGTCCGTTAGATAGTTAAGAGTTTGATAAAGCAGAGGGTGGCTGAGGGATATTTCTTGGGTCAGCGATCGCATCACCATTATATCTCCTTGGATAACTGACTCTTGAAAATTAAGTAACCAATTTGAGGAGAGAGGCGGAATATTTGTAGAGACTAAATTTGGGAGGGAGTAATTAAAGGGGGGAATGTTACTTAAGATATTCATTGTTGAGAAATCCCCACTAAATTCTCCACTATGATAACCAAGATTGTTGCCAGCAAATCTTCTCAAAGAATTGTAATTATTAGGAGCATTATGAGGATTTTTGTTTGAAGCCCTGTTACTTAGAGATTTCTTTGGCAGAGCATCAGATAAACTTGTTGATGGATCTGCGAAGGAATCACTGACTAGATGATTAGATGGGTGATCGAATGAATCATCTAACGAATTATCCAGCGAATCATTTAACAAATTATCTAGCGAATTATCTAATAAATCCAAACAATTAACCGATGGGGCTGGGGATTTTGTTGTAGAGAAGACTTTAGAGAAATGAGGAAGACTAAACTTAAAGGTACTACCTTGATCCACTTGACTACTAACAGTCATTTCTCCTCCCAATAAGTGGACAAACTGTTGACTAAGATGTAGTCCTAAACCTGTACCTTCCTGTATTTGTTGCCCAGAACTAGTCTGGCTAAAGGGTTGAAAAAGAAGGGTAAATTCTTGGGGATCAATACCTACTCCTGTATCCGTAATTCTAAAAATAATATTGCCCGCCATCGGCAATAATTCATCATCTACTCGGAGACAGGAGCCATTTAATTCAGTATTTAATTCACCATTTAATTCACTGCCACAGAAGCTATTCAAGTTATTTGTATCATCCAACCTAGCTAACCTATTGGAGTTGTCTACCCCGTTGATATAGCCTGTATTTGGATTGCCAACACTTTCTAAATTAGCTGGCTGATTAATATTATCAAAATTATCGAGGGGATGGCGGCGATCGAATAGAGGTTGATAGCCAACTAGTAGAGAGACTCCACCAACCTTGGTGAATTTCAAGCCATTACCCAAGAGATTAATTAATATCTGCCGGAGCTTTGTGGGGTCAGTATAAATATATTGAGGCGTATCAATAGTATGGCTACAAGTTAGCCATAAACCCTTATGCTGAGCCTTAAGAGAAAACATTTCTTCGACTTCTTTAAGGAGGGCATAGATATCGCATTTTTGATAATTAATAGTGATTTTATGGGATTCTATTGTGGAAAGCTCCAGGACTTGATTGATGAGGCTGAGCAGATACTCGCCACTGTGACAAATAATGGCAAGATTTTGCTTTTGCTCTGGAGTCAGGTTGGCGCTGGGCTGCATGATTTTTGAAAAACCCAAGATGGCATTGAGGGGAGTGCGGAGTTCGTGGCTCATCTTTGCCAAAAATAAACTCTTGGCTCGGTTGGCGGCTTCGGCAGCTTCCTTGGCTTGGCGGAGTTCTTTTTCTACTTGCTTATTGCTGGTGACATCGATCGAAATCCCCACCACACCCTGTATTTCTTCTTGGGCATCAATAAAAGGACTGATAATTACTTGATTCCACACAGGCTCCCCAGCCCGATTCCAACTCAACCTTGAAGGAATTATTTTGGGGCGGCGGGTCTCCATGACTTCTTGGTTATTGATTTCGTACTCAACAATTTCTTCTGGGCAGGGGTTAAAATCCTTGGCAGTTTTCCCTTGCATCGCTTCCACTGTGGTTCCGTAGCGATTGGCGGTAGTTTGGTTGGCAGCGAGATAACGCCCTTCCCGGTCTTTGACAAAAATAGCCGCCGGGACTAGATCAATAATTTGGCGGAGGAATACCTGTTGGCTGAGGCGTTCGGCTTCGGCAACTTTTCGATCGGTAATATCGATCGCCACGGCAGTAACCAACCAACACTGGGCTGTTTCATCCCAACGACTGACAATATTGTCGGAAATCCACCGCATTTTCCCATCCCGGTCATAAAAACGATACTCTAGAACCGTTTTACCCAAAACACAAATTTCCTGCACACGGCTAAAAAAAATCTTGGATACATCTTCAGGATGGATGCGCGACCTCCATAAACCCTTAATACTGATAGTTTCCTCTGGGCTATAACCAAACACAATCTCATGTCCTCGAGAAAGATAGATGGTCTCTGGTTGGTAGTCAGTAGGGTTAACCCGCAGAAGGATAATTGAAGCACTAGCCGTATCTAAAATATCTTGGAGTCTAGCTTCCGATTCGGCTAAACTTGTCTCGATCGATCGGCGTTGGGCAATTTCTGCTTCTAGGAGCTTATTGATTTGGGAAAGCTCGGCTGTACGTTCTTCCACTTTATGAGCAAGGATATTTAGTACAGTTCCCAGCGAAATACGATCTAAAACCTTGGCAAGGGAGCGACGGATAAGCGGCAGGATCATGAACTTAATTAGTTAAATTGATTTGCTGAGTTAACTACGCACAAGGTTATATAAAACATTTATTTATCAAGCTCGGATTGTTAGACCGAAGCTACAGAGCCTAATCAAAGGATAGCTAGGCAAAATGTATCTTGTTAATAATTGGCTAAATGATTGAGCAAATTGCTTTATTTTAGGCGTTTTTTGTATGATCCCGCAAGGCAATCCTGTCTTTGGCAATAGGAGATTTTATCCCGGCTGACACAAAAGTTGGGATCAAGGCAAGATCAAGGTGATAGGCAACTGCCTCTAAAAACCCATCCAAAATTCACCAAAAACTCAAATAGATTGCCGGAAGTCTCAAATAAGGTGCCAAATTCTCTTAAAATTCAATTGATCAAATTATTGATTAGATTTGTGGAAATTATTCTAATTAATAGACTACATCAAATAACCTAAGGAGTTTTATATGGATTTAACCCGTATTCCCCCGCAGCCCAAGCCGGGATTGCTCAATGTCTTGATTGAAATTCCTGCTGGCAGCAAAAATAAGTACGAGTTTGATAAAGATATCAATGCTTTTGCCCTCGATCGAGTCCTCTACGCTTCCGTACAGTATCCTTGGGATTATGGCTTTGTCCCCAACACCCTTGCCGATGATGGCGACCCCCTAGATGGCATGGTCATTATGGATCAGCCCACCTTTCCCGGTTGTGTAATTGCCGCTCGTCCCGTAGGAATGCTAGAAATGATCGATGGTGGCGATCGAGATGAAAAAATTCTCTGTGTCCCCGACAAAGATCCACGCTATAGTCAAGTAAAGTCTCTCAAGGACATTCCGCAGCATCGTTTAGATGAAATCGCTGAATTTTTCCGCACTTACAAAAATCTAGAGAAGAAGGAAACTAAAATTCTCGGCTGGCAAGACATTGACCAAGTAATGCCTCTGGTTGACAAATGTATCAAAGCTGCGAAGAATTAGAACTTTTTTGAGGTTTTTTCTGGATAAGCTGTGATTTAGCTCACAAAGTGGTAACTATATTAGGGTCTATGATTTAATTGGCTCCAAGTATAGTTACCCAAGTTTCCGAAATTTTCTAGTAAATCTCCAGTAAGTAGGTATTACTCAGGCATTTCACAACACTTTTCTGCATCTTAAGGCAGTTCCTACTTCCCCCGTTGTCAAATTTGTCAAATTTGTCAAATTATAGGCTGAATTGCAAGTTAAATTACAGTATAAAGAGTATTAATCTATCAACTACTGCTAAACTACTGTGTTAACTGAGTGACTATATGATCTATATTTATTGATCTGGTGTCAACTTAAATCACACCTTGACTAAAAGATACTCAATGCCTAAGCTGTTATGGTAAATAACGCCGCCACCACCGATTTCATAATTCAGTTTTGGGGAGTCCGTGATGGTATATCTACACCGGGCAAGGATACCGTCCGCTACGGTGGCAACACCCCCTGTGTCGAAATGTGCCTAGGCTCCAAGCGCCTAATTTTTGATGGTGGTAGTGGTCTGCGAGTGTTAGGCAATCACCTCTTGCGCCAGATGCCCGTAGAAGCCCATATATTTTTTAGTAATTGTCACTGGGATCGACTTCAGGGATTTCCCTTTTTTGTCCCTGCTTTTATCCCCATCAATCATTTTCACCTCTACGGAGCCGCCACCGCCGAAGGGGAGTCGATGCAGCAGCGTTTGTCCAATCAAATGTTGCCGCCCAATTTTCCTGTCCCCATTCAGGTCATGGGAGCAAAGCTAGAATTTCATGCCATCGCTCCAGAAAATAGCTTTTCCCTCGATGATATTGCGATCGCCACTAGCTACATTAACTACGACCATCGCTCGATCGCTTACCGGATTACTTGGCAGGGATGTACTGTTGTCTATGCTACGGCTCCTGATACCTACGATGACAATGATGATTTCCAAAAACTCATTGAAAACATCGACCTACTGATCCTTGCGGCTCCCCGGCTCCAGCATCCGGGTTTATCCTTAACTAGTTTAGAATCCCTGTGGTTAGAAAGAGTCCGCCTCGCAAAAACGGCTGGAGTCAAAGCTCTGGTTCTTTCTAGCTACGACCCAGACTATGACGACGACCTCCTCGACAATCTGAGTGCAGTAGTCAAAACGGCTTTTAGTAATAGTTCTCTAGCCCAAGAAGGGATGGTGATTCCCCTGTCTTGTTGATTTATCTAGATGCCATTTTTATAATGGCTAACTCAGCCGCTAGGTCGATCGCTGCCCCCATACTCCGAGGATCAGCGAGCCCTTGACCAGCAATATCAAAGGCAGTACCGTGATCGGGGGAAGTCCGGACAAAGGGTAAACCAATGGTGGTGTTGATGGCTCGATCGAACGCCATGAGCTTCACGGGAATCAGACCCTGATCGTGGTAGAGGGCAAGGTAAGCATCGTGGGCTTGAGGAGTTTTTGGGACGGGATTATCAATTAATTTATACGCAGAGTTATCTGCAAGACTATTCTCAAGATGATCTTCCGGGGGCAAGTTCCCATACCACGCCTGACCGGGTTTGACCCAGAGGGTATCCGGGGGAATCAGACCATCGAGAGTAGCTTGGGGATATTTGGCTTGTTGAGCTTTGAGCCACGGAATTAACCAATCCTGCTCCTCTGTACCAATTTGCCCTGCTTCTCCACTGTGGGGATTGAGTCCGGCGATCGCAATCCGGGGCTGGGTAATCCCAAAATCTTCCCGGAGACACTCGATGAGCAACTCCAGCTTTTGGTCAAGGAGTCGGGGAGTTAGGGCTTGGGGGACGGCAGCGAGGGGAATATGGGTAGTTGCCAAAAGGGTTCGCAACATCCAGCCAGTATGGGGCGATCGAGCCACGAAGAGCATTCCGTAACGTTCTACCCCAGCCACCTTGGCTAAGACTTCCGTTTGTCCGGGGTAATTATGCCCTGCTAGTTTCCACGCTGATTTAGCAATGGGAGCCGTGACGATCGCCTGAAATTCGCCGCTTAAAGTCGCCTCGATCGCTCGCTCTAGGTAAGCAAAACTCGCCCACCCACTTGCCGCATTCCCCACCCCCGGCGTGATTTCTCGCAAAACTTCTGAACCCAGAGGCACATCGATGATCCTCAGTCGATCGGGATTTGCTAATTTTGGATAAGCTAGTTTTGGATAAGCTAATTTTGGATAAGTAGCCGGATGAGCAGTTGAAGCAAGAGATAAATTCTCAGACAAATTCTCAGATAGATTTTTAGATAAATTCTCAGATAGATTTTTAGATAGATTTTCGTAGGCTTGGGTAAGTAGGCTTTTTGTCCCGACTAAGGTAATTTGGTAAGCTGGGTTTACCGTCGCCAGAGCCTTTAGAACTACTTCCATCCCGATCCCCGCCGGGTCGCCCACCGGAATCACCAGATGGGGGATCACCTTAGAGACAGAGGAAACCGAGTCTGGGGTTAGGGTTTCTAAACTCGGAGTTTTTTCTGTAAAGAAATGTTTAACTTTACTCATATAACTGGTATCTTAATAGAGATTGAAAATTTTTTCCCTCAATCATCAAAAAAATCACCAAAAATTTATATTTGTTAAGGAGTAGATATTATGAATCCAGAAATGCTCAATGCCGGAGTTTTGTCTTTTTCCCTAATTTTTGTGGGTATTGGTTTAGGTTACTTTTTGCTGAAAATGCAGGGCGGTGAAGAATAGGCTCGATCTAGCATGGTGATTAAATTTTAACATCTCAAAACTTTTTAATAAATTAATCCATTAATGAAAATACTTGTAGTTGGTGCTACTGGCACTCTGGGCAGACAGGTAGTCCGCCGGGCGATCGATGAAGGGCATCAAGTCCGGTGTCTGGTTCGTAGTGGCAACAAAGCCATGTTTCTCAAGGAATGGGGAGCCGAGTTGATCAAAGGTGATCTGTGCTACCCAGAGAGTCTCCCCCTCGCCCTAGCGGGTATGGATGCAGTCATCGATGCCGCAACTTCTCGCCCTACGGACGCTGAGAGTATCAAGCGAGTAGACTGGGAGGGTAAAGTATCCCTGATCCAAGCTGTGAAAACTGCGGGAGTCGATCGATTTATCTTCTTCTCCATTCTGGGCAACCACAACTTTCCCCAAGTTCCCCTGATGGAAATTAAGCGCTGTACGGAGCTATTTCTGGCAGAATCGGGCTTGAACTATACTATCCTCCAGCCCTGTGGTTTCATGCAGGGTCTAATTAGTCAGTACGCTATTCCTATTCTCGATGGGCAGGGCGTGTGGATTACGGGGACGAGCTCGGCGATCGCCTACATGGATACCCAAGATATCGCCAAATTTGCGGTGCGAGCCTTGAGCGTTCCGGCAACTGAGAAGAAAACCTTCCCGATCGTGGGGACTAGGGCTTGGAGTGCCGATGAGATTATTCGTCTCTGTGAGCGTCTGTCTGACAAGAGCGCCAAGATTGCCCGGATGCCCTTGGGAGTTTTGCGAGCCATGCGGAGTTTTTTGGGATTTTTTCAATGGGGCTGGAATGTATCCGATCGCCTTGCTTTTACGGAAGTAATTGCCAGTGGCAAAACCTTGGATGCGCCCATGCAGGAAGTCTACGAGACCTTTGGACTATCAGAGCAGGAGACTACCACCCTCGAAGATTATCTCAAGGAATACTTTAGCCGGATCATGAAAAAACTGAAAGAAATTGAGTTTGAAAAGAATAAGGCTAAGAAAAAAGCCCAAGCTAAAAAGAATCCTATGTCTAAATCTAAGTAAGACTCGATACCTCTAAATCAACCTACTATTTTTACCCCAATTATTAAGCAGTGCCAAAAGTCGGCATTATTTACAACGATGCGAAACCTGTAGCTTGTCAAGTTGCCAACGAACTTACGGATAAGCTCACCAGTTTAGGCTGGGAAGTTGTCAACGCCATTGGTGCTGGGGGAATTTTGGGCTATTCTCACCCCGATCGCCCCGTTTGCCACAGCCCGATCGACTCCCTTGCCCCGGCGGGTTTTGACCCGGATATGACCTTTGCGATCGTCCTTGGTGGTGATGGCACAGTGCTTTCGGCTTTCCGCCAAGTAGCTCCCCAGGGAATTCCTCTATTGACGGTAAATACTGGGCATCTGGGTTTCCTCACCGAAGCCTATCTCAACTATCTGCCCATCGCCCTAGAGTATGTGTTGGCGGGAGCCTACGAAATTGAAGAGCGAGGGATGTTAACCGTACAAGTCTACCGGGGCGAATGGTTAATGTGGGAAGCCCTGTCTTTAAATGAAATGGTACTCCATCGAGAACCCTTGACAAGTATGTGCCATTTTGAAGTAAAAGTGGGCAGCCACACCCCCGTAGATATTGCCGCCGATGGGATTATTATTGCGACTCCTACGGGATCTACTGCCTACGCTCTCAGTGCGGGTGGCCCGGTGATTGCCCCCAATGTCCCGGTTTTGCAGCTAGTCCCCATCTGCCCCCACTCCCTTGCCTCCAGAGCTTTGGTCTTTTCTGACCATGAACCCGTGGCAATCTTTCCGGTCAATCGTGATCGCCTAGTTTTGGTGGTAGATGGCAATGGGGGCTGCTATGTGCTGCCCGATGACACGGTATATTTAGAGAAATCTGAGTATAAAGCAAAATTTATCCGGTTGCGATCGCCGGAATTTTTCCGTATCCTCCGAGAGAAACTAGGCTGGGGACTCCCCCACACCGCCAAACCAGACTCTGGGGAATTCCCCTAAGCTAATCTAGTTCTCTTCGCCCTTCCATGGCTCTAGCTAAGGTCACTTCATCGGCGTATTCCAGATCGCCCCCCACGGGTAAACCAAAGGCAATGCGAGTTACT
The DNA here is from genome assembly GCA_012031635.1 of Coleofasciculaceae cyanobacterium SM2_1_6. Lineage (GTDB taxonomy): Bacteria > Cyanobacteriota > Cyanobacteriia > Cyanobacteriales > JAAUUE01 > JAAUUE01. The sequence continues at coordinate 13,690 of JAAUUE010000043.1, forward strand.
TTCGTGAAGGATTTGAGGAGATGCCCCACGTAGAGAGTTGTAGTTTCCCCTTCCACCGTGGGACTAATGGCGAGGATCACTTCCTTGATTTGTTTGCCTGCAACTCGCTGGACTAAGGGCTGGATATGGAGTTGCTCTGGCCCAATACCATCCATGGGTGAAATTACACCACCTAAAACGTGATACTTGCCTCGATATTCCCTCGTTTTTTCTAGGGCAATCACATCACGGGAATCAGTAACCACACAAATAGTCTGGTCATCTCGGTGGGTCGATCGACAAATTTCACACACAGGCTCCGCAGAAAGATGAAAACAAACTTGGCACAATCCTACCTGCTTTTTTGCCTCCACAAGGGACTGGGCAAGGGCTTGGACATCAGCCTCCGGGCGCTTGAGAATATGCAGGGCAAGACGTTGGGCGCTCTTGGGTCCGATACCGGGGAGACGCTGGAGTTCTTCAATGAGGCGAGCGAGGGGGCGGGTGTACACGGGAATGAGGAGGTAAAGGAGGTAAGGGGAGGTAAAGGAAAAAGGGGGAAGGAAAAAGGAAAAAGGGGGAGGAAAAAGGAAAAAGTATAGATTACAGAGAGGGGGTGAGGGGGAATTGGGGGTGAGTACGGCTAGACTTTCATGCCTTTTTGGACGGCGGGACGGGCTGCCATGGTGTTAACCCAGCGTTGGAGATGGGGGTGAGCATCGAGGGTTAAGCCCTGAAATTCGTAGATGGCAACCCAAGGATAGATGGCAATATCGGCGATCGAGTATTCACCACAGACATATTCTTGGTCGGCAAGTTGGCGATCGAGGACACCGTAGAGGCGGAGGGTTTCTTTTTCGTAGCGATCGATGGCGTAGGGAATCTGCTCTGGGGCGAAGCGACGGAAATGGTTCAACTGCCCAAACATCGGTCCCACACTCCCCATCTGCAACATCAGCCATTGAATAACTGCGTACTTTTCGGCAGTGGCAGTGGGCAGAAACTTCCCAGACTTTTCGGCTAAATACAGGAGGATTGCTCCCGACTCAAACACAGTGATCCCGGTTTCTTGGTCGATGATGGCGGGAATTTTGCTGTTGGGGTTGATGGCAATAAATTCTGGGGTAAATTGATCGTTTTTGCTAATGTCGATCGAGTGAACATTGTAGGGAAGAGCCAATTCCTCTAGCATTATGGAAACTTTGCGCCCGTTGGGAGTGGTAAAAGTGTAAAGATCAATCATGATTACCCTAGAAGTATTTAGTGCCATTTAAGTTGAAATTTCCTATACAAATCATACCATAATTTCTTTGGCGATTGTATTATATTTGTACTATCTACAGTGATCATTGACACAAAAGCCTACCCTAGAATTAATTTCTAAAAATCACAAAAAATCATGAGAAAGCTAGTTTTAGTTGGTGGTGGTCATAGTCATGCGATCGCCCTTAATCACTTTATTAATCAGCCCTTAATTAATACGCAAATTACGCTGATTACTGATGTTTTTCAAGCTCCCTATTCGGGAATGTTACCCGGTTACATAGCAGGATTTTATGAACATACTGAATGTCATATCGACCTCAACAAATTAGCAAGAGCGGCGGGGATAGAAATTGTAATTACAGGGGTTACGAAGTTAGATGTAAATAACCAGCAAATAATTTGTAGCAATGGTCAAATATTTACTTACGATTTACTTTCGATCAATACTGGCAGCACTCCAGATTTAAGCCAGATTATCGGAGCGAATAACTACGGGACTCCCGTTAAACCAGTGCCACAATTCTTGACAGCATGGCAGGATATTTTAGAGTACTGGAAACATGCTCAGAATGACGATCAAAATAATGATCAAAATGAGGAGAAATCACTAACTATAACCCTAGTCGGTGGTGGGGCAGGGGGTGTAGAGTTGGCTCTCAATATGCAGCAGCAATTAGCTAATATTGACAAGCTTTATAAGTTAAAATCTAAATCAAAATACAAGTCAAGAAATTACAAGTTAGAAAATCATAAATTAAAAATTAACTTAATCCATCGCAATCTAGATTTGTTACCCAATTATAATCAACAAGTCGGCAAATATTTACGCAATTTATTACACGATCGAGGTATCGAAATTTACCTAGGAGAAAGTGTGCAGAAAATTGTCCCTAAGAATAAAGATGGTGATAGTTTACCCAGCTATCATTGTACTGTGAATCAGGATTAGAAGTGTTGAGCGATCGAGTCTTTTGGGTAACCAATGCATCGGCTCCGGCTTGGGTAAAAAATTCTGGGCTGGCAACGGATCGATCGGGGTTTATTGCGGTGAATAACTATCTTCAATCCACCTCCCATCCCCAAGTATTTGCTGTGGGAGATATTGCCGCAATGGTCAACTACCAACTCCCCAAGGCGGGGGTCTTCGCCGTTCGTCAGGGCTTACCTCTAGCCCACAATCTCCAAAGAATCACCCAAGGGAAACCCCTCCAATCCTACAAACCCCAATCTCGATACCTAGGCTTAATTGGGACTGGAGATCAAAAGGCGTTAGCGGTCTATGGTAACTGGGGATTATACGGTGGTATCTTTGGCCGTTGGCTATGGCGGTGGAAGGATGGGATCGATCGAAAATTTATGAGACAATTTCCCTAAAGCCAGCTAGAAATCTCGCTCGATACTGCCCGCAAAATTGGTTCAACCCTGATACCCATGATCGAGGAGGGGCGGACAACGAAAATTTCATTTTGAGTATTTCTGATCGGCACATTGATCAGATCGCTGGAGCTGATCTTGGGCATAAGCGCACCACTGTACCATTTTTGAAAATCTTGAATTGTGGCAAATCGGACTTCCTCTCGATGACCCCCTGAGATCAGGAAATGTACTGCATATTCATCCGGCATTCTGGGCATGGACTCTTAACCTCGATCGCTTCTCGCTATTACTTCTGGTTATTGTTGTTAAATATACTTGTTTATCCGTTGTTAATTCTACCTATTTCCGGTTCTGAATGAATAAAATCAAAGAAACTTTTTAAGACCTACTCCAAATAAAAAATTTGGTAAGGGCACAAGGCTTTGCACCCCGGCGTTAGCCTAGCCTCCCAAGGAGTAATCGACATTTCAGCCATCTCGATTAGGGAAATAGATGATATTTTTGCAAAAGTGACTCTAGTACCGTGGGCAGAGCCTTCTCCAACTCTGGACTCGCACAACTTAGTTGTTGAGGGCTGGGCAGATCAAAGGGATAATTGCCTTGGAGTTCCGGTCGATCGAGCCTAATTAACAAAAGTTGATCCGATCGCTTACTCTGGAGGGCAAAACCCAACTCTAGACAGGCTTGGGGACTGGGGACTAGCTGCGGCGAATTAGGGACAGTCTCTGGAGGATCGCTGAGATTGTCAAAAAGACTACCACTGAAATTACTGGGAGTATCTTCCGGTTGAGCAGAGGATTTTTTCGGGCTACTGGGAACTTGGGCGATCGGCGTACCATCGACAATAAATAACAGGCTTCTTTTAATCTGCCGCAATTGATTTGAAGATAACCGAGTGATTTCGGGCTTGAGGCGGGGGGAAGTCACCAGAGTCAAAGGGAGACGAGATTTTTTTTGGAGTTGCTGAAAAACATTAGTTAAGGCGGTAGTTACCAATTCTTGACCAAGGGGATATTCCACTTGGGGGCAGTAATAGACGATCGGCTCTAGCTGCGCCAACACTTCTAATTTGGTGAAATAAATTTCGTGGGAGATCAGGTCAATATTCGCCACCCCGTAACCACCGCTGCCTTCAATATAAAACTCCACCGCCTCCCCGCCTAGGTAGCGAGTAAACCATTCCGTCTCCCGGACCTGGGCGCTATCATCCAGAAAATCCGCTCTCAGGGCTGACCGGAGCAGGCTATTGCGGCTCAGACGCAGATCCGGGGGACGTTGCTCAAGGGTGGCGATCGGCTCGTAGTCTCCTAGATACCAAGCTTTCAGTGCAATAATCGCCATAGAACCCCCTTAAATACTTCTGTCAATACTTACCAACACTTACCAATACTTACCAACATTTTGCCAATCATCCTACCGAAAATTTGCATCTCAAACTTGATTCTGACTGGAAGGAATTTGATTATAAAAGATTTTGTATAGTTGTTGCCGGAAAACTTTAAAGAGAAATTAATAAATAACCGCAATAAATTATAGACACTCTTGTAATTCCCTGAATACAATAACGTAGTAGGTTTGCCAATTTAGGGAGTCAAAACACTGATGCGAATTTTAGTTACAGGCGGTGCTGGTTTTGTTGGGTCTCACCTGATCGATCGCCTTATGGAAGCAGGGCACGAAGTTATTTGCCTAGATAATTTCTACACAGGGACCAAACGCAATATCCTCAAATGGATTGACCATCCCTACTTTGAGATGATCCGCCATGATATCACTGAGCCAATTCGAGTAGAAGTCGACCAAATTTATCACTTAGCTTGTCCAGCTTCGCCAGTGCATTATCAATACAACGCCGTCAAAACCGTCAAAACCAGTGTCCTCGGTACATTGAACATGCTAGGACTAGCCAAACGGCTCAAAGCCAGATTTTTCCTTGCCTCTACCTCGGAAATCTATGGCGATCCCCACGTCCATCCCCAACAGGAAGACTACTGGGGCAATGTCAACCCCATCGGTATCCGCAGTTGCTACGATGAATCCAAACGCCTCGCTGAAACCCTTTCCTTTGATTATCATCGCCAAAATGGAGTAGATATTCGGATTGCCCGGATTTTTAATACCTACGGTCCCCGGATGCTAGAAAATGATGGGCGGGTAGTGAGTAACTTCATTGTCCAATCCCTCAAAGGTATTCCCCTGACGGTGTATGGAGATGGCTCCCAGACCCGGAGTTTTTGCTATGTTTCTGACTTGGTGGAAGGGTTTATCCGCTTGATGAATGGAGATCACACTGGTCCTGTCAATCTGGGTAATCCCGGCGAATACACGATTCTGCAATTAGCCGAAAAAATCCAAGAGATGGTCAACCCTGAAGCTAAAATCAAGTTTGAACCCCTGCCTCAAGATGATCCAAAACAGCGACAACCGGATATTACTCGTGCTAAAACATGGCTAGGTTGGGAGCCAACAATTCCTCTAACGGAGGGACTGAAGCTCACCATTGAGGACTTTAAGGCAAGAATGGTCTAATTAAACTACTAGCAATTAACTAAGGAACAACTATGCGTGTTTGTGTCATTGGAACTGGATATGTAGGCTTGGTTACTGGAGCGTGCCTTTCCCATATTGGGCATCATGTAATCTGTGTTGACAACAACGAAGAGAAAGTAAAGTTGATGAAGTCGGGGCAGACCCCAATCTATGAACCGGGGCTGTCGGAAATTATGCAGTCAGGGATTCAGGCTGGCTTGTTGGAGTTTACTTCTGATCTCAAGGCAGGGGTAGAGCATGGTGAAATCCTGTTTATTGCGGTGGGAACTCCGGCTATGCCTAATGGTGAAAAGTGATAACCCGTTATGTAGAAGCGGTGGCAAGGGGGATTGGGGCTAATCTACACC
>JAAUUE010000044.1 GCA_012031635.1 Coleofasciculaceae cyanobacterium SM2_1_6
TGGCACTATTCTTAATTGTCCAACCTAGACTAATTTTCCAAATCAAGCCCCATCTTTTTGCTTCTACAGGGTCTTTGGTAGTACGATACTTTTGTTTAAGTTCGTGGATAGGAAAATGTGTGGCTAAATAGGCTTTTTTAGGCATCAGTATTTTCTCCATAATTAACTTCATCTTATTAGGATACTAACAAAACCGGATTTGGTATAATCTGTCTAGCACTATAAAAGTAGATTTATTCCAACCTATAAAAAAGTCTCAAAATTAGGAAGATTAGGGCGGATAAACCTGTGGTTAGGGGAATTGTTGCCATCCAAGTCAGCATAATATTTTTGGTTATTTCCCAGTTGATTTTCGATCGATCTTCTCCTAAACCTGTACCTAGAACTGCGCCAACTAAAGCATGGGAAGTAGAGACGGGTAAGCCTAAACGAGAGGCAAATAAAACTGTAGTGGCTGTGGCTAATTCTGCTCCTAGACCGCCACTGGGTAAAAGCGGAGTCAGGTTAGTCCCGATCGTTTTCATTACTACTTGTCCCCAAAGTGCTAAACCTGTAACAATGCCGCCACCACCGAGGAGAATTACGGGCAAGGGGATATCTAAATTTTCTGTAGGTACGACCCCGGTTTGAAAAATATGGGTAATAATCACTACCGGGGCGATCGCATTCCCCACATCATTGGCTCCGTGGGCAAAAGCCACAAACCCTGCGCTCAGAATTTGGAGACGACTAAATTGAGACTCAATACCCAACCTAGCTCCGTTGCTAAATAAAAAAATCCCGATCGCTCCCAATCCTATCAAAATGACAATAAAACCCTCGGCGGTCACACCTCCCCAACCTAGAGGTAAGTGACTTAGAAATGCGGGTAAAACTATGCCCCCAAAGATGGCAGCGATCGCCCAACTCAACCAAGGCAACCATTCCTGCAATCGGCTCCAGCCTTGAGTATCTTCTAATATTCCTCGCCTGATAATCGACTGGAAGAGCCAAGCCACAATCCCACTCATTAGGGGAGTGATTAACCAGAGGGCAGAAATTATGCCAATACTCTGCCAGTTAACAGCCCGGACTCCAGCAGCAGCAAGGGTGAAGCCAGCGATCGCTCCCACCACAGCTTGGGAAGAAGACACAGGAAAACCCCAGTGGGTAGCAAGTTGTAACCAAATTGCTCCGGTGATCAAGACAGCCATCATCCCTAGGAGTAGAATCTGGGGTTGGGTTGCAAAGGTTTCAGGATTAACAAGTTGAGTTACGAGGGTTTGAATGACTCGATCGCCAAAAAACACCGCCCCTAAAAATTCTAAAATTCCTGCCAAAACTAAAGCCTGTCCAACAGATAAAGCCTTTGTGCCGACAGAAGTCCCGACGGAATTAGCAACATCATTGGCTCCTAAGTTCATCGCCAGCCAAAATCCCAGCAATCCTACAAAGCCAATCTGCCCCCATCTCAGCCAATCTATACTTTGTAGTTCTCCCATAGTTAATTAAGTACTATAGTCGTTGCCATAAAAGTTAGGACGAATTCGGCTGCGACTTCGCTCAGTCAACGTATCTGGTCTTGTCCTAATTAATCTGTCTAGCACTATAATTAGAGTTTTGATAGAATTTAGGTAAAGTCTAGGTAATCGATCGCCCTGCTAGACCTAGACTACCGGAAACTAATCTCTCTGCTCTCAGACTTTTGTTCAACTACTTTGTTCAACTATTTTGTTTGACTACTTTGTTCAGCTAAAACTACTTGGATAGCAAATATCGCCGTAACTGATCCAAGGCATTGCAGGCACTCAAGTGACGAATTCCTTCTCGACTCCGGTGTTCACCAAAAGTATATTTCCACACTAATTTTGTCCCATCGGTTCCTGATAAGCCAATGTAAACCAAACCTACGGGTTTATCTGCACTGCCCCCTCCGGGTCCGGCGATCCCGGTGATACTCAGCCCCCACGTAGTTTTTAGCTGCTTCCGTACTCCTCTCGCCATTTGTTTGGCGACTTTATCACTGACTGCCCCTAATCTATCTAAGGTTTTCGGGTTCACGCCCAATAAATTGATTTTGACCGTATTATCGTAGGAAATTACGCCGCCCATAAAATAGCTAGAACTCCCTGCCACCGCCGTCAACATTTGTCCTAGAGTCCCTCCAGTGCAGGATTCTGCCACTGCCAGAGTTTCTCCTCTAGACAATAATATTTCCCCCACCGTAGACGCTAGGGTTGCTTCATCGGCTCCAAAATAGTCTAAGCCAGCAATTTTCTGGAGTTCGATCGCTACAGGAGTAATAATTTCTAGAGCTTTTGCTGGGGAGTCACTGCGGGCGGAAACTCGCAATCTCACCTCGCCATTGCCAGCATAGGGAGCCACGGTGGGTTGCGTCAGATCAAAATATTTACTAACTTTCTCTGCCAAATTTGATTCCCCAATGCCCCAAAATCTGAGGGTACGACTGTAGATAATTTCTTTGCCCCAGCCTTGACTTTTCAAAAAGGGAACGGCGGTTTCTTGCCACATCCGGATCATTTCACTGGGAACTCCCGGAAAAGTCAAAATGGTGAGGTCGGCAACTTGCCAGATAATCCCCGGTGCTGTGCCTGTGGGGTTGGGTAAAATTTTTGCCCCTTGGGGAATCAGAGCTTGTTTGCGATTGTTAGCTGCCATTACCCGGTTGTTCTGGGCAAATTTCTGGGTGATATTAGCAATGGTTTCTGGGTCTTCAAGGAGGGGAGTTTGGAAAAAGTCGGCGATCGTCTCTGTCGTCAAGTCATCAGGAGTTGGGCCCAGTCCCCCAGTAAAAATTAGAATTCTGCTCCCTCGGTATTGGGCAGTAGCAATTACCCCTTTGATGCGATCGGGGTTATCCCCAACCACCGTTTGATAGTAGTGAGGAATGCCCAAGTTTGCCAACTCCTGAGCCAAAAATTGCGCATTACTATTTAAGATTTCCCCCAACAATAGTTCCGTTCCCACACAAATAATTTCTGCACTCATGGTTTTTAATTTTTGTTGTTGATTTTTAGATTTTAGTTAATTTACAGATTTAGCCAAGGGGAATTAATTAGTTATTTAGTATTAGTGACAACATTTATGAGCAATTGATGAAGTGCTTTAATTAGGAGAATTTAATATATGTAACTTTTTAGCTTTTGCCTTAATTTTTTTGTCTAGATATAGAAGAGTACAAACCCCCATAATAATACTAGCGGCATTAATTAACCAAAAATTGTCGATAATCAGTCGTGATGACTCCGCCTGAGCCGCAGTTTCTAGCACCCACCCACCTAAAATTGGGGCAATAAAATAGCCGATCGCCCAGCACTGAGAATTGAGAGAAAGATAAATTCCTCTAGACTCTGGAGGGGCTAACTCAACCACAAAGGAACTAGCCGCCGGATTGTAGGCAACCATCGCCACACCCAAGACCATCATCGCCAAACTAGCCCAGAGTAAATTTCCCCAAGTCGCTACCCCTGTTAACCAGACGAGAATAAAACCCATACCCCAGAGCAGAATAGAAAAAATCAAGGAATGAACCCGACTAAAACGATTGAGAAATCTGGCAATGGGCATTTGTAACAGGGCGGCAAAAACTATATGAAAAGAGAATAAAAAACTCACAGTCCCTTCGGAAAACCCGGTAACAAAATTAGTAAAATACAGGGGCATTGTACTATTCACGTAGGCAAGGTAAGTAGTAAAGAGAATATTTACTAACAAGAAAAGTAAAAAAATTCTATCCCGGAGGGCAACTCCCCACGCTTGAAACGGAGATTTTTGATGTTCAGAACTTGGAGGTTGGTTGTTGGTAATGGCAAAATAAATCACAGCCATGAAAACCAAAAACGAAATGCCGTCAATAATAAATAAAGCCCGGTAATTTCCGGTATAAGTAATTAGTAACCCTCCCCATACAACTCCTAGACCCAAACCCGTAGTATCGGCTAGCCTAGTAATGGCAAAGGCTTCATTGCGTTGCTCTGGAGTGGTGAAATCGGCAACGGCGGCTTCGGTTGCGGGCCAATATAAACCAATACCCAAGCCCATGAGCATATTCCCTAAGAGGAGGATCGGAAATCCATCAGCAAGCACAAGAGCCATATCTGCGATCGCCGAAACTGCCGCCGATAAAATTAAGGTTTTCTTCCTGCCCCAAACGGGATCATCCGCTAGGGTTCCCCCCAAGAATCTGCCGACTACCCCAGCGATCGCCCCCATCCCCAAGGCAAAACCTACCACCGTGGCGGGAATCCCCACCTGATTCACAAAAAATATGGGTGCATAAAATAGGGTAAAACCATTACCAATTTGGGAGAGGAGCCTACCACTCGCCAGTAGCCAGACCTGCGGACTCAATTGGGGGAGATGAAATATCGAGAGAAACTTATTTTTTTTCATTGGGTTTAGGAAACATTAACTGATTATAAGTCCTCTAGTCAGTCTTGAGGGCAGCGATCGCTCCTCTAGAAGAATCTCCCAGAAAAATCTCGAAGAAAAATCTTGAAGAAGAATCTCGAAGAAAAATCTTGAAGAAGAATCTCCCAGAAAAATCTCAAAGAAAAATAATTAACTCAAACAGCAACATTATCTAACTTGTAGTTCAAAATTTTAGATATTATTAAGGACAGTCATCAGGTTAATTATCAAAGCCATGCTCCATCCCCAAATGCCAGAATCTATGGATAATATCGCCCTTCAAGCCCATGAAGGCAGTGTGGCGGCGATTATTCAAATTCTCAATCAGCAACTTGCCCAGAGAGGAGTCCGGACACGGGCAATTTTTGAGGATGGAGTTCTCCAGCTACTCTGCGAAGCTGCCCAAGAAGATCAGCTAGAGGAAACTAGTTTGATCAAGGAAATTAGGCAATCTCTGGAAGCTCTGGCTCCCCGCAATATCCGCCGAGTGAAGATCAATAGTCGGATTGTCCGAGAACAACAACTCCTCTGGCTAGAGGAAATTAACCGAGACCCAGATAATCAAGTCCTCTGGAGCCGAGAAATTATCCTCGCCCGCCCAAATATATTCAAGAAACTTCTTGGGAAGTCTCCCTATCAACAACAGTTTGCCAACATCAAAAAAGCTGATAAAAAAGCAGATTTAACAAAAACCAAAGTCTCTTCCCGACGCTGGCAGCAAGAACAAACACCCCTATGGATGGGGATTCTGGGAGGAGTGGGTTCGACAATTATCGTGCTGGCTTTAGCTTGGTTAGTCTGGGATTGGTGGCGTTTGTCTAATCAACAAAACCAACAAGCTCCGGCTCCCACCTCAAATCCTGTCATGGTGCAAGCCAACAATGATTTTGCTCAGGCAGTGTTTCTGGCGGAGGAGGCAGCTAACAACGGGCAAAATGCTCAAACGGCAGCGCAGTGGCTAGATTTAGCGGCTAAATGGCAGAGGGCTTCGGATCTTATGGCAAAAATTCCTCCCGAGGATGCCCGGTATGAGACAGCCCAAGCACGGGTGAAGCAGTATCGAGAAAATAGTGAAATTGCCCTCCAACAGGCGCAAAGTCGGCGATCGCCCAGCCCTGTTTCTCCTTAATCTTCTACCTATTTTTAGACAAGTGATCTACATCACAGAATAACAGCTTTTTAATCACAATCTAACTGCTGACACTATCACTCAACCTATACCGAAAGTGTCATATATAATGGGTAGAGAAATAGCAAATAATGAATACTAAGCAACTATTAAACTTTTACAGGGTTAAGCAGGAGGTTATATGAATATGATTAGCGAAGTGGTGGAACAGGCTCTAAAGACGGGTTATTTGAGTATCCAAGCCGAGGATAAATTACGGTTGCTACTCCGTAGTAAGTATGACAAAAAAGATTTTTCGGCGTTTATGAGTTTGCAACGAGCAGCAATGGCGGGATTGGTACAGCAGGAATCTCGATCGATCATGGCGGCTTTATCGCAAAACAACAAAATTAGTAGCAAAACTAGCACTAAGTCTAAAAATAATTCTTTATTTGCTTAAGTTAAATCTTAAACTGAATTTTCTGAAACTAGTCTGGGGTGCGTAACCCACTTCGCTGATTTCCGCCTAATTTTGGCTGCGATCGACAACTAAAGTGAACAGTTATCAAACTTTTTCATGATTTCTGGCTTTCACCCTAAGCCAAGGACAACTCATTACACACTTGAACCCGACCTTTAACAACAGAGCGTAGGAGCCGTTAGCCTTGCGTAGCAAATCGAGGGAACCGTGTTCTTCGTCGCTGGTAGATTCATCAAGGATTGCTGCCATCATCCCGTAGCGGTCAGCCTTGGTGAGGCAGTGGGTGTTGGTGACAGTAGCGATTAAGTCGTTGCTAGCGCCGGGGATGAAGTTGATGGTTAACATGGCAACGTGTGCAGTTGCCCGGATCCGGCTTAGCACTGCTAAATACTTTAGAGATACTATGCCAAAGATCAATCAGATGCACACCACCGTAGTTTTGGCGATGAGCGCCGATGGGAAGATTGCCAATAGTCATCGATCGCCTGCTCGGTTTGGTTCTGCCCTTGATCAAGCCCATCTTGAAACCCAGATTGCCCATGCTGACGGGGTACTTTTTGGTGCCGGAACTCTCCGGGCCTATGGAACCACCAAGATAGTTAAGCAACCAGATTTACTCGATCGCCGTGCTGCCCTGGGCAAACCGCCTCAACCTGTGCAGATTGTCGCCTCTGGTCGGGGAGATTTGAATCCCAATTTCCGCTTTTTCTCCCAGCCCGTCCCCCGTTGGCTAATTACCGCTACTGATCCCGACATAGCTTTACCTTTTGAAAAAATCATCTTAGCTCCCCAGATAGATTCTCAGATAAATTCTCAGATAGATTTTCAGATAAATTCTCAGATAAATTCTCCCATAAATTCCCCAGTTGATTCCCAAGCAACCATGGGGGCGATCGATTGGCTACAGGCTTTTGAAAAACTAGCGACCCTCGGCATCAAAAAACTAGTGGTGTCTGGGGGCGGCGCATTGGTAGCTGCCTTGATAGCGCTTGATTTGGTAGATGAGTTGTGGCTGACGGTCTGCCCGGTCATCTTCGGGGGCAGGGATGCCCCTACTCCGGTGGCGGGGTTGGGTTTGCCAGCGCAGAGACAATTGCAACTATTAACGGCAGAAGTGGTAGAGGCAGAAGTTTTTCTCCACTATCGCTTTCTTCCCCAAATTTCACTAGAAGATATTCGCCAAATCTCTGGGCTTTCATCATGATTGAGTAACAAATCTAACAAAACCTTGACAATAGCTTTGTTATGTTGATATGTACCAAATAAAAACATAGTAATAAAACCTGTGAAAGCAGTCGGGATTCTAATTATTGAGGGAAATGCTAATCTACGATCGCTCCTAGGTTGGCATCTACAACAGTCTGGTTATGAGGTATCCCAAGCCTCCCATCTCCACGCCGCTAAAATCCTGTTTGAGCAACATCAGCCCAATTTGATTGTCCTAGATTCCGATTTACCCGACGGCAATGGTGTGGAATTTTGTCGGTGGCTCCATCAACAGGGACAGTCTCTGATCTTGATGCTTTCGGCAAAAATCACCGAGCTAGATATTGTTACCGGGCTGAAAGCTGGAGCCGATGACTATCTCCGCAAGCCCTTTGGAATGCAGGAATTTCTGGCTAGAATTGAAGCTCTCTCTCGCCGCGATCGCCTCATGAGTGCACCCGTATCTCTGGAGTATGGGGAACTAAGAATTGATCTTGTCCAGCGCAGTGTCTGCTTGCAAAAACACCAGATTGACCTGACCCCCCAAGAATTTAGTTTGCTTTACGTTTTAACCCAAGCTAATGGTGAAGCCCTGAGTCGATCGGAACTCCTGCGCCGAGCCTGGCCAAACGCCATTGACAATCCCCGGACGATCGATACTCACATTCTTTCCCTCCGCAAAAAAATTGAGATCGATCCCCGCCAGCCCAGCATGATTCAAACTATCCGCAATGTCGGCTATCGCTTCAATCCAGAGCTTTTGCGAAATTCTCATATGCAGATGAACGGCAGCAAGGTATTACCAACGGCTCATAATTCCTGATCTCCCTGACTACAAACCAGAATTTCCAGACATTCAATCGATTGCTAACCCAAGATAATGGAAGGGTGTTATTGCTATAATGAGTAATTGTCCTCATCAAATTTTGATGTCAATTTCTCCAGAATTCATGACTATATCTTCTTCCCTGCATACAAAGTTAGACCAACTCCAACAACTATTTCAGGAAATGGATCGGGCGTTGATTGCCTACTCTGGTGGGGTAGACAGCACTCTTGTTGCCAAAATTGCCTTTGATGTGTTGGCCGATCGCTCCCTTGCCATCACTGCCAATTCTCCATCTCTTTTGCCAGAAGAACTAGAGGATGCCACAATTCAAGCAGCGACTATTGGCATTGCCCACGAGGTAGTCCCTACTCACGAAATGGACAACCCTAACTACACCAGCAACCCCATCAATCGCTGCTATTTCTGCAAAAGTGAACTCCACGACACCCTCAAACCCCTTGCTACAGAACGGGGCTATCCCTACGTGGTGGATGGGGTCAATGCTGATGATTTGCAAGATTATCGTCCGGGAATCCAAGCTGCCAAGGAACGGGGCGCTCGATCGCCCCTCGCCGAAGTTGGGGTGACAAAAGCCGAAGTCCGCCAACTCTCCCAATATCTAGGGCTATCTTGGTGGGATAAACCCGCCCAGCCCTGCCTTAGTTCTCGGTTTCCCTACGGTGAAGAAATCACGATCGCCAAGCTCCAGAGGGTCGGCAGGGGGGAAAGATACCTGCGTCAGCTAGGGTTAACCAATCTCCGGGTACGTTCTGAGGGAGAAACAGCCAAAATCGAGTTACCCCCTGAACAAATCAAGGAATTTGTCTTAACCCACGACCTACCCCAATTAGTCGCAGATTTTCAAAGTTTCGGCTTCCTCTACGTCACCCTAGACCTAGAAGGTTACAAAAGCGGCAAGTTAAACCAAGTTCTAAGCCATAGCCTACAGACTATCTAACAAAGACTGAGCCTCAAGATCGGATAAAAAGCCTTCTTGACGAGCCACAAGCTAAATACAGGATCAAATCTTCTAGTTCAGACTGGTTTTCTTGAAATAAAAGCTTTAGAAAACCTTGGCGAATTTCTAGAGGTAGGGTCTGAAATAAATTATAAAATCCTGTACTAGTTAGCAAAGACTCTGTAAGTTCTGCTTGGCTCATGGCTGTTTGTTTGCTTTTTATTGGAATCTTCACCAATTATAGATCAAGGGCAATCTTGGCCAAACACCCGCAGCCCATCGTGGTAGGGGCATGAGAGCGATCGATGACCCATTACGCTCGGTTTGGTAAGCCCATTGAGCATTGGGACAGATGGTAGATTGAAGATTGGGCAGGTTTCGAGCATCGGCTCCCATTTCCTTAATTTGCAAGATTTTTTGAGTTAATTCCATCTCCACCATGAGTCTTCCCGCTCTTTCCCACCCACCAGAGAGATAGATATTTTGATCTAGTTCAGCTCCATAAATCGGGTCTTTAGTCGATCGCCAATTAGTAAAATTCCAAGTGCAGGCATTCTCTTGAGCCAGAGCTTTATACATTTCAGCTTTGCTTTGATAAACAGCGATCGCCTCCCAACGCAGAAAGTTTTTCTGCATCGACTCCGACCATTCTAACCACCCCAAACCTAGATAACCATTAGCAAATTCTTCACCAACTTCTTCCCTAGAATCCTCTAAGGCTGTAGTTGGCTGATTCATCAACCATCGATAATAAGCCCTGAAGGACAATGATTCCCCAGTTAAAGTCTGCAACATAGATTGACGATAATCGTGTTCTAACAAACGCTGTTGCCAAACCCTCGGCAGACCATCAAGTTTCCGCATTACGCCTAGTTGAGTTCTAGTTGAAATAATGCTTACTAATTGCCCAACAAAGAACGGATTATTTTTGAAGGATTGACCAAGTTTCCAAGAAGCCTCTAGAGTTTCCTGAACTTCCTTTGTCTTTCCCTGCTCTTGTTTGTGGAGCATATCAATGGCAAATATCCTTTGTAAGTTTACTGATCCTAGATAGCTTGGCAATCGATAGGGTTCTCCTTTAGAAATCCAAGACATATCTGTTCCCCAACGGGGACTTTCATTATTTAACAACAAGGTACGAATTACAGTTAGGGTGTCAGCATTTTTTTCTAGATAGTCACGCAATTTTGGAGGAACTTCATTAAAAGAACTGGTAGAATTTTGTCCTTGGTCTTCTAGATAAGTTCTTAATTCTCCCTGAATATCTTCATAGGCTTTTTGTTGACTCTCGGAAATAGTCCAAGAATCTCCGGGTCTTCCCACTATCGGAATACCTAACTGAGTTGCGGCTAATTCTCCCAGTTGCCGAGCAGTTTGATTATTCTCAGTTTTGGGGAATTGACGAAAGAAAGCTGCCTCATCTTGATCAATTTCCTGTTCAAACTTTTCTGCTAGGGATGAAGAGGCAGCAGCGAGAACAGTTTCCAATCGTTGCTGAGTTGCGATCGCCTTAGTTGTATTTCCACTCTGACGATACAGCCTTAAAGCCTGTTGATATCTTCTAAAAGCCTGAATAAATGTGGTTTCATTGTTGACTAATTGTTCTGCTTCTTGGAAGAGGCGATCGGCTTCTGTATTTTGGCTGGCAGTTGCTTGGGCTAAAACAGGTTGTAGTTGCAAATAAGTTGGTAGATAGTAACCAGAGAATGTTAGAAAAAGTATGCCTAATCCCAATCTGAAATGTTTGATTTGTTGCTTAATCATCGTAGTCGCTCCCTAGTTTTAATAGATTTATTTAGTTACGGTTCAGGTTCAAGTCAATGGTATAGATTAGAGGCAAACGATCGACACCAGCAGCCCATTCTGGCAACGGAGCTAGGGCGATCGAACTTCTTTCATTGGGGATAAATTCATAAACCCAGTTAGCATTGGGACAGATAGTAGATGGAGTATTGGGAATACTTTGAGAAGATGATCCCATTTCTTTCATCTGAAGAATTTTCTGGGTTAATTCCAAATCTATCATCATCCTTCCGGCTCTAGCCCACCTACCGTGAACCCAAAAATATGCACCTACTAAATCTCCATAAGTTGGCTCCATCATCGATCGCAAAGAATCAAGAGAAAAAGAGCAAACATTTTCTTGAGCAAGCACTGTATTAATTTGCTTATTCATCTGGTAGCTTGCAATTCCTTCCCAACGCAGGAAATTTTGACGCATTGGCTCCGACCATTCTGACCACCCCAAATTTGAATACGCATTAGCGAAATATTTATTTTCCTCTTCTGTGGCAGTTTCCGGTTCATTTCTCAAGCGTCGATAAACAGATTTGCTGTATAGCAACTCTCCAGCCAAAGATTGCAACAGAGATTGACGATAATCATGCTCTAGCAAACGCTGTTGCCAAGCCGTCGGCAGATTATCAAGTTTTCGCATTATTCCTGTTTGAGTTCTGATCGTTAATTGCATTTACAACTTGCCCAATGAAGGACGGATCATTTTTTTAAAGATTGACCAAGTTTCCAAGAAGCCTCCAGAGCTTCCTGCACTTCCCTAGTCTTTCCCTGCTCTTGTTTGTAGAGAATATCAATGGCAAATAGGTTTTGTAAGTCTGCGAATCCTAGATAGCTTGGAAACGGGTAGGATGGGTCTCCTTCAGATATCCATGACATATCTGTTCCCCAACGAGGGCTTTCATTCTCTAACAACAAGGTACGAATAGCTTGTAGCTTTTCAGCATTTTGATCCAGATATTCACGGAAATTTGGAGGGACTGGTCTAAAAAAATTGGTCGAAATTTGTTCTTGAGATATTAAATAATCCCTTAATGGTCTTCTAATATCATCAAAGACTTTTTCCTGATCTTCTGAAATAGATAAAGAATCCCCAGACCTTCTAATTAAAGCAATACCTAATTGTGCTGCGGCTAACTCTTTTAATTGTTTAGCTGTTTGATTATCTTCAGTTTTGGGAAATTGAGCCAAGAAAGCTGCTTCATCTTGATCTATTTCCTGTTCAAACTTCTCTGCTAGGGATAAAGAGGCAGCAAGAACTGTTTCTAATCTTTGAAGAGTTGCAGTTGCCTTAGTTGTATCCCCACTTTGCCGATAGAGTCTTAAAGCCTGTTTGTATTTTGCCAAAGCCTGAATAAATGTGGTTTCATTGGTGACTAATTGTTCTGCTTCTTGGAAAAGGCGATCGGCTTCTGTATTCTGCCCTAGGTTTTGGTTAGTTGCTGATTGTGCTAAAACAATTTGTGGTTGTAAATAAGTTGGCAAATAATAACCAGAAAATGTTAGAAAAAATATACCTAATCCTAATTTGAAATGTTTGATTTGTGGCTTAATCATTGTGGTAGCTCCCTAGGTTTGATACAGTTATTTAATTACGGTTTAAGTCAATAGTATGAATTAAGGGTAAACCCCGGACATCAGCAGCCCACCACGATAGCGGCTCTAGAGTAATTGACCTTGTATCCTCAGTAGATTGATAAACCCAGTTGGCATTGGGACAGATAGTAGATGGGGTATTAGGAATATTTTGAGGAGATACTGCCATTTCTTTCATCTGGAGAATTTTCTGAGTCATTTCCAATTCCACCATGAACCTTCCAGCCCTAGCCAAAAAACTAGATGGGGAAGGATTTTCTGTTAAACAGACATTCTCTTGAGCCGCAGCTTTATATATCTGAGTCTGGTTTTGATAGGTAGCGATCGCTTCCCAACGAAAAACATTTTGCTGCATTGAGGTTGACCATTCTGACCACCCTAAAGGTAGATATAGATC
Source organism: Coleofasciculaceae cyanobacterium SM2_1_6 (assembly GCA_012031635.1). GTDB lineage: Bacteria > Cyanobacteriota > Cyanobacteriia > Cyanobacteriales > JAAUUE01 > JAAUUE01. Next base: position 12,780 of record JAAUUE010000044.1, read on the forward strand.
AACATAATATTCACCAAAATATTCCTTAGAGTCTTCTAGGATATTTTCCGGCTTATTCATCAACTGTCGATAACGAGCCCTGAATTCTATAGATTCTCCAGCTAAAGACTTCAACATAGATTGACGATAATCATGTTCTAGCAAGCGTTGTTGCCAAGCCGTCGGCAGACCATCAAGTTTCCGCATTACACCTATTTGATATCTGATGGCAATAATGTTTACTAATTGTCCAATCAAGAACGGATCATTTTTGAAGGATTGGGTGAATTTCCAAGAAGCTTCTAGAACTTCCTGCATTTCCTCTATTTTTCCCTGTTGTTGTTTATGGATAATATCAAGAACAAATAGCTTTTGGATGTTTGTTAATCCTATATAGCTTGGCAATGGGTAGGATGGGTCTCCTTCAGAAATCCAAGACATATCTGTTGCCCATCGGGGACTTTCATTATTTAACAATAGGGTACGAATAGTTCTTAGTTTGTCAGCATTTTGATCTAGATAATCACGCAATTTTGGAGGCATTTCAAAAAGAGAATTATTAGGGAGTTGTACTTGGGTATTCAAGTAATTTGTTAATTCTTCACTAATATCTTCAAAAGCCTTTTGTTGGCTCTCAGAAATCGCCCAAGGAGACTCTCCGGGTCTGCCAAAGAATCTAATTCCCAATTGCGTTGCCGCAAACTCTTCTAATTGATTAGCTGTTTGATTATTCTCGGTCTTAGGGAATTGACGCAAGAAAGCTGCTTCATCTTTATCTATTTCCTGTTCAAACTTTGCGGCTAGGGCTGAAGCGTTGGCAAGAACTGTTTCTAATCTTTGAAGAGTTGCAGTTGCCTTAGTTGTATTACCGCCTTGACGATAGAGCCTTAGAGCCTGTTGATATTTTGAGAAAGCCTGAACAAATGTGGTTTCATTGCTGACTAATTGCTCTGCTTCTTGGAAAAGGCGATCGGCTTCTAGATTCTGTCCTGAATTTTGGTTAACTGTTGCTTGGGCTAAAACAATTTGTGGTTGTAGATAAGTTGGCAAATAATAACTAGATAATGTGAGAAAAAATATCCCCAGCCCCAATTTGAAATGCTTCGATCGCTGTTTAATCATCGTAGTAGCTCCCTAGGTTTGATATAGCTAGTGTACCCATTTTTTATTAGAAACATGACTATTTACGATCGAGCCTGCCAAGCCCGCCATAAATATACTCCTACAGTGCAGAAAACTATTACTAAAAGCAGGAAAACAACTAGGCTGTTGAATCTATCACTAGGGGATTTTGCTACAGCGATCATCTGCCATTGAATTAGAGTGAAAAGCCAGATCATTTCGGCTCGGAGCCAGTACATCATATTCAGAGCAAGGCGATACTGGACTGCGGCATTTTCTGGTGTGATAGCGATCGGGTAATTGAAAGTGTGGGGGTAGCGGCTAATAACTTTCAGCAAAAAGAAAGAAAAAGTTGAACTAAGAGAGAAAATCCAGAGGATATTTTTGGGACTGAAACGATTAACATTGCCTGCAAAATCAAAATGAGTAGGGATTCTATCTGGTAGGGTTTCCCAGTTAGTAATTACGACAACAAAACTCGCCACAATACCTGCGATCGCTACTAGGTCGAGCATAGCTTCTTGGGGCGATCGATCCATCTCCAGCACTGGTTGATTTTTCTTGGAGGAAAATTTCATCATTTTTTATCAGTTAGTCATATTATAAAAGAATAATACCTTGGAGTAGTGCGATGATAGCTCTTGAATCTCAAGCAACTCTTTATGAAACCGATTATCATCTCTGGTTAGAGCAAACTATTGAAGCCCTTCAAGCTTCTGATCTATCAACAATAGACTGCCAAAATTTAATTGAGGAGTTAATCAGCTTGGGCAAGACCGACCTAAGAACGGTGAACAGTTTGATTAAGCAAATTATTATTCACCGCTTAAAATTAGATTACTTGCCCGATCGAGAACCCCGTAAACATTGGTGCAAAGAAATTTTCAATTTTCAAGATCAATTAGCAGATACTTTGACAGCTTCTCTTCAAAATAAAATTGATTTAGCTGAACTTTATTTTCGAGCTAAACGCCAACTTTTGATAGATTATGAGCTTGAATTACCAGAGACTTGTCCCTATTCATTAACAGATTTATTATCAACTGATTTTGTAGATAATTCTCTTATACCATAATACTCTTAACTCCAACTAATTGCAGCGATATAATTGATAGCCATAACCATTAACCCATGCCACATTAGTTTTCACTTCTTGGGGAACACAGCGATCGAGTTGCACAGGAGCCTGAAAATTAACGAGCCACACATCTACAGGTTTAGTAATTTTATATACTTGTTCTTGAAGGACTTTACTGGCAGCACAACTATCTCCCAAACATTCTCGCTCTTGTTGATGAACTAATAAATATTTAGGTGAATCTTCAGGTGAATCTTCAGGTAAAGATTGAGTTAAATTTTGAGATGCTGAATCAGATGTTAAATCAGTTGAGTTAGACAAATTAACTGAATTATCTGTCTGATTATGACGTTGCCATTCCCAAGCGATGCCCATCATTTCTCCTGTTTGCACCAAAGTATTATGGGTAGTTGCAATTACGATCGGTGATCGAGAATTTGTTTGAATAATAGGAACCAGAAAATCTGGACGATAATATTTTTGATAAGCTAAATTAGTTGCTACAGTTAAACCACTACAAAAGCTCAAGAACAGAACTAGAATTACCCCATTTCTTTTCTGAGAGACTAAATTAACTCTTTGCTTAAATTTTTGCCAACCATGAGGCTGAGATATTTCTGGATTGACCTCTAATGATTGGTTAATTGATTGATTAATTGCTTGGTTTGCTACTTGGTTTACTGGTTGCTGCCAATGATAATAAAGCCCAGCCCCAGCTAAGACAATTACGGCAGGAAAATAGACAAAATTATATCTAGCTCCTCTGGTAATATCCATACCTAAAAAATAGCTAATGGCGAAAAATATGCCCACGGCAGCGAGGGTAAAACTCCCAATTAACTCAATACCTAATTTGGTGACTGGTTCCTGTAATCCCTCTTTAATTCCTCGATAAAATAGTGGAGTCATCCATGCCAAGATCGAGAAAACCATGAAGATAATAAACACAATCATGACGATGAGATTTGGACCTTCGATCGGCAACAGGTAGAGCATTGTTGTCCAAGTTGCCATAGATTGAGCGATGGGATTCAAGAAATCGAGGAAAGTACGATCGCTATTTTTAATCCATTCCGTCATCTGGTCATCTCGGCTATATAGCCATAACTGTATCCAGACTAAACTTCCGGCTCCCGTCCCCAAAATTGCTAATAATATGCCTCGTCCTTGGAAGATAAGATTATTAATACTTGACCAGTAATTTCTATACCGCCAAATAATATAAATTAGAGCTATAATTTCCGCAATTAAAGTTAGGGCAAAAAAGTAATGGACACCCATGCCCAATACATTAATTACAATCCATAAAATACTAACTAGCCAAGGAATACGCTGTTTTTGAATTAAATTCTTGCTTGCCATCACTAAACAACTCAGGGAAGCAATTACAAATAATCCGGCAGCAGTATAATGTCTAGCTTCTTGGGAAATAAATACACCGTAGGGAGAAACTGCCATTAGGCAAGCGGTGAGATGGGCAATAATTACTGGAGAAAAGGTTAATCTTGCCAGAAAATAAATCGCCGGAATTCCTAAGACTCCCAACAGAGCGGGGAGCGATCGCATTACGCCTAAATCTACTAATTGACCAGCAGGGGAAAGTTGCGACCAAAGATTAGCAAGGGCAAAAAAGATTGGCGGATGATGGTCTTCATTGATCAGGCGCTCGATCGCTTCTGGGACTCCGTGCTGGGGATTGACTACTAAGGGCTGTAATAATTCATTACTAGAAATTACCTGATCCAGAGGCACACTCTGAAAGTATTCCCTAAGCTAAATACCAAGGTAGCAAATTCATCAGTCCAAGGCGGCTTTTCTCCTAAGTTGAGAAACCGCAGAATTGCCCCAATTATTATCCATCCTAAAAGTAGAATAGCATCCCGATATTTTGACTTCTGGAAATTTGCCAGATGAAGGTTAATCATGTAAGTATTTAAGCTAATCTAGTTCTCTGATCTAATTCAGAATTTATGCAAATATAGTGGTATCTTCACCATTGGTGGATGTAAAGTGGGCTTTGCCCACTCTACTAATCATTTCTAACTTCGGTAACTCGCCAACTGAGTTTGAGATTAATCCAAAAATTCCAAAGCGTCACAATAATAATGGCAATTAATTTACCTAGGTATTGATTTAATCCGAAGAAATTGTACAACAGATTGAGAATCAACAGATGAAAAGCTAAACCTGCTAGACAGACTAAATTAAACTTAAATAACCGAATTAATCGCCTTCTTTTCCCCGGTTGTCTCCGAGAAATATCGCCAAAAGTCCACAGATCATTCCACAAGAAATTATTAATAATTGCCAACTCTGCTGAGACGATCGCACTAGTATTAATCAAAGCTAATTCTCTGGGAGTAATGGAGGGAGCAAGGCTGCGATCGCTACTAATCCCCAGTACGGAACACAGCAGAAAGAAAACCCCCATATCCACAAATACGCCACTGAACCCCACCATCCCAAACCGGAGAAAGCGAGCCACGGGCCATCGAGCTAGGCGTAATCTAACTAAATGTTGCAAATACTCCACGTATTGCCGACTAGTAACTTTACTCTCCCCTAACTGCCGTTCTTGGAAGACATAGCCCACTTCCCCAATCCAGCGAATATCGCCCCTGCCAAGGGTTTCGATCAAGATTTTATAACCCACAGGGCTGAGGATTTTTCCCTGCAAACAGGTACGCCGTACCATAAAGTAGCCACTCATGGGATCTGTCACTCGACCAATCACACCGGGGAGAATTAGCAAACCCAAGGTCTGCGCCCCACGAGACAGGAACCTGCGAATCACGCTCCAATCACTGACCCCGCCGCCTTCCACATGACGACTCGCCACCGCTAGGTCTGCCCCCTGCTTGATCTCCGCCCACAGTTTCAGCAATACCTCTGGGGGATGTTGAAGATCGGCATCAATTACACCGAGAATTTTTCCCCTAGCCACCTGCCAGCCCCGAATCACCGCCGTGGATAAACCCTTTTCTTGGGTACGGCACATAACTCGGAGTTGGGGATATTTTGCCATCAGGTTTTGGGCGATCTCCCAAGTCCGATCGGGACTATTATCATCCACTAGCACCAGTTCGTACTCCCCCGGCAGGATGCCTTCTAGCAGTTCCGTTAGTTGAGCAACAATTTTCGGCACATTTTCCCCTTCGTTGTAGGTGGGAATAATTAGGGATAAAACACAAGATTTTATGGGAGATTTAACTATCTCTGTGGTGATCTGAGGATTTTGGGTGATCTCAGGCTCTTTAGTTATCTCAGGCTCGATCGACTCAACTAACTCATCCGGTATCTCCGGCTCTAAGGGGGGAATCATCAGAATTCCTGTAGGAACTGGGGTCAGCGAGGAAGGTAAAGAGAAGGAAGAGGTTAAATCTAAGTTGGAGTCATTATCCATGCGGTTTTAGGGCGGTTTAGGGCTAGAGAAGTTTCTGAAAAGTTTAAGGGGTTGTTTTGAGCTAAGATAGCGTTGATTTGAGGATGATACCTGTGAACAAGAAAATATTTCTTTTCTTACTATTTATTGTCAGTCTTGTGGCTACGGGGGTAGTGGCTTTCTTCTTGGGGGGAATCTCCCCAGACCGTCTTCAGCTTTTGTTGAACCAGACTGGAGTTTGGACACCTCTAATCTATATTGCCATATACGTTTTAGCCACAGTCTTGATTTTACCCTCTACTGCTCTGAATCTAACTGCCGGAGCAATTTTTGGTTTGTGGTGGGGGACTTTGTGGACGAGTATCGCCGCTCTGATTGCCGCCGTGGTGTCCTTTAGCTTTACTCGCACCGTGGGCAGGGAGGCAGTAGCAGTTAAGTTGGGGAGAAATTTTCGGGAGATGGACGATCGACTCCAGCAAGGCGGTCTGTTTTATATGTTTGCCCTCCGACTCCTGCCGATTATTCCCTACGGATTAGTTAATTTCACGGCGGGGCTAACTTCCATCAAGTTTCGGGACTATTTTCTGGGAACCTTACTGGGTACTGTCCCCGGTATTCTGCCCTTCGTGATGTTGGGTAGTTTTGGGCTGCGAGCCATTCAAACCGGAGAAATTCTCCCCCTCCTAGGGGCGCTGAGTTTAATTGCCCTCTTGGTAGCCGGAGCGACTTGGTATAAACGCAAATAACGCCGGTTCGGGATACGAAATACCTCTGATCCCATTTTACGAAAACAGTAGACCTCTTGCGTGAATCATGCCCTCACCCTAAATCCCTCTCCCTAGGGAGAGGGACTTTCCTCTT